>JAHXHT010000099.1 GCA_025656435.1 Candidatus Thiodiazotropha sp. (ex Gloverina cf. vestifex)
TGCACTGTTTTTCTTCGCTCATGGCAGTTTTGAAGCAAGCGAGAGGAAACGTTCGCTGACAAACGATTCGTTCAGAGCTTCCCTAGGATAGATCAAGATCTCCTGCCTATCGATCTATTCACCGACATCGTCTGAATTAAGGTTGACTTAAATCGGACTAATTTCAGCCAGTTATTGTGTTTAACCACCATATCTCCCTATACTAGTGGGATGGCCCAGGACCCGCATAATCATTCTCAAAAGAATAAGCCGGTCGAGCAAATGCTGACAGAGCAAGGCATCTTTGTGACTGCACAAAGACGGATCATTGCCGAGGCATTGTTTGCTCGAAACCAGCATATTACAGCTGACCAGTTGCTCGGTCTTGTGAATAAAAATAGTGCCAAGGTATCAAAGGCAACCATCTACAATACGCTTGGTCTGTTTGCTGATAAGGGTCTGGTCAGGGAGATCCACATTAATGCTTCCAAGACCTTCTACGATTCCAATGCGAGTCGGCACCACCACTTCTACAACGTTGATACAGGCGATCTCATCGATATGAAGGAGCGCCTTGTCCCCCTCTTCCTGCAAAGCGACCTGCCGGATGGAACGGTGATGGAGACCGCCGATGTTGTCGTCCGCGTGAGAAACCAAACTCTCTGATTCCCCCTTTTTTCGTTGTCTTGTTGGTCAGTCAAATCAGTTGATCTGGGTCACTGTTTTAGATTTAGACTAAGTCTAAGATCTTCCTTGCTTGGTATGGGGTAATTCAATATCTGGAAAAATATTGAGTGGACACGGTCCCGCCAGGTGAAAATTTACAAAAAATAAGGTTAGCGGCATGTGATAGTTCATGCCAGAAATCGGCAGTGTCGATTAACCAACTCAAGAGGATGGCTTTTACCAAGCCTACAACCAAAAGGTAATGGAAATGAATCTCAAGTTAACCACCATTTCACTGGCTTTACTGCTTGCGACCAGCGCTGTCGCGGCAGTTGATGAGCCAATTCAACCTATTAAACCGGTTCAGAATATCAACCTGGGTCAGGTTGAGCTGGGTAAAAAACTCTATTTTGATCCCCGGCTCTCCAAATCGGGTTTTATCTCCTGCAACTCATGCCACAACCTGAGTATGGGGGGTACGGATAATCTGAAGACCTCCATTGGTCATAATTGGCAGCAGGGCCCCATCAATGCACCGACTGTACTCAATTCCAGTCTCAATGTGGCCCAGTTCTGGGACGGCCGCGCAGCAGATCTGAAAGCCCAGGCAGGCGGCCCGATCGCCAATCCCGGTGAGATGGCGTTTACCCATACGCTAGCGATCAACGTACTGACTTCAATTCCTGAATATGTCATGGAATTCAAGCAGGTTTTTGGTACCGATAAAATCACTATCGATGAGGTAACCCAGGCCATCGCAGAGTTTGAAAAGACCCTGGTGACACCGAATGCTCCTTTCGATCAGTGGCTGCTGGGTAACAAGGAGGCACTGAGTGCTAACCAGCTGGCAGGCTACAAACTCTTTAAGGAGAGTGGTTGCGTGGCTTGCCATAACGGTGAGGCCATAGGCGGTAACTCCTTTCAGAAGATGGGTATCATGGAACCCTATCAGGCCAAGAGTCCGGCTGAGGGTTTGAGTGCGGTGACAGGAAAGGATACGGATCGCTTCAAATTCAAGGTGCCAACCCTGCGTAACGTGGAAATGACCTATCCCTACTTCCATGATGGTGAGGCAGAGACCCTGACGGAAGCGGTTGATGTGATGGGGCGTCTGCAGTTAGGCAAGAAGTTCACCGAAGCTGAAAACATGCAGATTGTTGCTTTCCTGAAGAGCCTGACGGGTGATCAGCCGGCTTTTCAGATGCCGATTCTGCCACCTTCAACCGATAACACGCCTGCACCCAAGCCGTTTGAGTAATCGACATTGGTCTGAGTCTGTGATCGAGGGGTGGATCTTGTTTTCACCTCCGGTCACCAGCCTCAATCATTGAAGTGCAGCAAACCGGGCCGCCCCCAGCAGGGCGGCCTTGTCGTTCAGGATCACGTGCACAGGCATGGTTTCCATCAGGGGCCGCATCCGTCCTTTGTCGTGAAAGGCAGCCAGAAAGCCACCATTTCTCAGTCGGGGTAAAACCTTGGGAGCGATACCACCGCCCAGATAGACACCCCCGGTGGCCATTATCTTGAGGGCATGGTTGCCCGCCTCACGGCCATACAGAGATATAAAGAGATCAAGCGCCTCGACACAAATGGGATCGAGCGCCTGTAGTGCGGCATTGGAGATGGCTGGTGCCTTGCCTAGTTCAGACATCTGCTGAAGCAGCCAATCGGGGGTCTTATGCTGCCGATATCCGGTAAAGAAACGATGCAGGTTCTCCAGGCCGGGGCCGGAGACCACACGCTCCCAACTGACATGACCGTATTGATCTGCCAGCCATTGATAAAGTTCGAACTCCAATGGATTGCCGGGACTGAAGTCGCTATGACCGCCCTCGGAGGGGAAGGGACGATAACCACTGCCATCCCAAAAAAGACCCGCCTCGCCGAGTCCGGTACCTGCAGAGATGATGGAACGGCTGCCCTTTGCCTCACCATGGCCGGGGGAGAGGGTCAGGAGATCCTCCTCCGGTAGTGCCTCAATGCCCCAGGCATTAGCCTCCAGATCGTTCAACAGCCAGACCGCATCGAAGTCGAATGTTGCCTCAATCTCACTGGCGGCAACCCGCCAGGGCAGATTGGTGGCATTGCAGACTTGATCGATCACTGGGCCGGCGATACCGAAGCATGCCCGTTCTATTCTTTCAGTGGGTGATGTCTCGAGAAAACGCTGCAGGATGGCATCGAGGTTATCGAAAGCGGCACTGGGGTAAGTCTCCTCCCTGAGCGGTTCGAGTCTGGTTGGAGAAGTGGCGTTATAGAGTGTCAGCCGGGTGTTGGTGCCGCCGATGTCGCCAGCCAGGATCTGCATGGGTAAGCCTCAGTAATCATGTTGTTCTTTTAGATAATTCTAACGGATAAGCCAGTTATTAACCTGGCACCTTAATAGGCTATGTTCAGGGCTTTAAGCATGCCCTTGCTCTGCGTTATGGCTCTTGCCAAGGAGATCACCATTGGCTGCGAGCCGTGCCTTGATCAAGAGCATGCTTGAAGCCCTGAACAGATGAATTTTATATAGACAGGCCAAAGTCTGCCTGCCTACAGACTGCGTTATCAAAACTGACTGTAGGAGTGCTACAGTGGCGTTTTGATGCCTTGCTGCGGGCAGGCAGACTTTGGCTGAACATAGCCTATTAAGGTGCCAGGTTAATAAAATACTCCCATGGATGTCTCACTGATACTCGATCCCCTGAACGATGCTCAACGCGAAGCGGTCACCGCGCCGGTGGGGAACCTGCTGGTGCTGGCCGGTGCCGGCAGCGGTAAGACCCGTGTGCTGGTGCATCGTATCGCCTGGCTGCTGGCGGTGGAGAATGCCTCCCCCTGGTCGGTGATGGCGGTGACCTTCACCAATAAGGCAGCGAAAGAGATGCGTCAACGCATCGAGGAGCTGCTGGGCCAACCCCTGGGTGGGATGTGGGTCGGTACCTTTCACGGGCTGGCGCATCGCCTGCTGCGCGCTCACTGGAAAGAGGCGGGTCTGACCCAGTCGTTCCAGATTCTCGATTCCGATGATCAGTTTCGCATGATCAAGCGCCTACTTAAGAGCCTCGATCTGGATGAGGCGCGTTGGCCTCCCCGCCAGGTTCAGTGGTTCATCAATGGTAAAAAAGATGAGGGTTTACGTCCTCAACATCTGGATGATGGCGGCGATCCCTATCAGCGGCAGATGATCCGCCTTTACAGTGAATACCAGGCTACCTGCGAACGGGGTGGCGCGGTGGATTTCGCTGAACTGCTGCTGCGGGCGCATGAGTTGTGGCGTGACAGGCCTGACGTGCTGCAACACTACCAGGAGCGTTTTCATCATGTGCTGGTGGACGAGTTTCAGGATACCAATGCGATTCAGTATGCATGGCTGCAATTGCTTTCCGGGCAGCGCAACAACCTCTTTGTGGTGGGTGATGATGATCAGTCGATCTACGGCTGGCGTGGGGCGCGGGTGGAGAATATTCAGAATCTTCAGACACAGCATCAAGCGACCCTGCTGGTGCGGCTGGAGCAGAATTACCGCTCCACCGGTAACATCCTGAATGCCGCCAACGCGCTGATCAACAACAACACCTCGCGCCTCGGTAAACAGCTCTGGACCGAGGATGGCGAAGGCGAGCCGATCAATCTCTATACCGCCTTTAATGAAATCGACGAGGCTCGTTTCGTGGTGGAACGCATCCGCCAGTACATCCAAGAGGGGCATGCCAGGACTGAGGCGGCCATTCTCTATCGCACCACTGCCCAGTCTCGCTTGTTTGAGGAGGCGCTGATCCAGTCGGCGATTCCTTATCGGGTCTATGGCGGCTTGCGCTTTTTCGAGCGGGCCGAGATCAAGGATGCACTGGCTTACCTGCGGCTGCTCAACAACTCACAGGATGACGGGGCCTTCGAGCGGGCGGTCAATATGCCGCCCAGAGGTATAGGGCCTAAAACCATCGACGCGGTGCGGGCGCATGCGCGGGATTTCGACTGCCCGCTGTGGCAGGCCGCGTCGGATCTATTGAAGGGAGGGGCCATGCCCAAGCGGGCAGCCACAGCACTCCGAGGGTTTCTTGATCTGGTGGAGGAGCTGCAAGTCGAGGCGCGGGATCTCAGTCTGCCGGGGAAAGTGGAGCAGGTCCTCAGCGCCAGCCGTCTGCCTGAACACTTCGAGAAGAGTCGGGACGGCAAGGGTGTCGACCGCAAGGAGAATCTGGAGGAGTTGGTTAACGCCACCCGCCAATTTACCTATGAGGTGGAGGTGGAGGCGGATGAGGAGATGGACGAACTCTCTGCCTTTCTCTCCCGTGCGGCGCTGGAGGCAGGTGATACCCAGGGTGACCCCTATGAGGATTGTGTGCAACTGATGACCCTGCACTCGGCCAAGGGGCTGGAGTTTCCGTTGGTATTTCTGGTCGGCGTGGAGGAGGGTCTCTTCCCGCATAGCATGTCATCTGATGACCCGACGCGTCTGGAGGAGGAGCGCAGGCTCTGCTATGTGGGTATGACCCGCGCCATGCAGGTGCTCTATCTCTCCCATGCGGAGAGCCGCCGGCTACACGGCAGTGAGAGCTATCCCCTGCCCTCTCGCTTCATCCGCGAGATCCCCTCAGAGTTGATGCGGGAGGTACGAGCCGGGCCGTCCATCAGCCAGCCCCTCTACGGCGGATCGCCCTACCAGGATACGGTAGAGGTCAGCGGGTTCAACCTGGGCCAGCGGGTACGGCATGCCAAGTTCGGTGAAGGCGTGGTGCTCAACGCCGAAGGTCAGGGACGCAGTGCCCGGGTCCAGGTCAATTTTGAGGAGGTTGGCAGCAAATGGCTGGTGTTGGCCTACGCCAATCTCTCTTCAGTTTGACTCAGGACTGCTCATGCCCCGGACAAAATAACCACTTCTAAACCCGCCATACAGGGGGGCTGTGCGACTTTTTACATTTTTCTGCCCAAGCTGCGTTATATTTTTAGACTCAGGTTGCCGTCTGATCAAGCAAGATCAAGTCTCTGCTCGATAGCATGCTGGCGGCCCAGGTTTTAAGACCACCAAATACAAATAGAAGAGTAGAAAAGGAGTGATCTATGAAACGTCGTGAATTTATCAGAAACGTAGGTGCGGGCGCCCTGGCCGCAAGCGCGGGCCTGGCAGGTATGCAGGCAGCCGAGGCCAAGGCGGATATCAAGTGGAAGATGGTTACCACCTGGCCAAAGAATTTCCCCGGCCTGGGGACGGGAGCCAACAAGCTGGCCGAAGTCATCAATGAGATGAGTGGCGGACGCATGCACGTTAAGGTCTATGGCGCCAAAGAGCTGGTACCGGCCTTTGAGGTATTCGATGCGGTTTCCCGTGGCACGGCGGAGATGGGCCACGGCGCGGCTTATTACTGGAAGGGCAAGACTGAGACCGCCCAGTTCTTCTCCACGGTTCCCTTTGGACTCACCGCTCAAGAGATGAACGGCTGGCTCTACTTCGGTGGCGGTGTCGAGATGTGGCGTGAGCTCTACGAGCCCTTCGGGCTGATTCCCGCACCCGGTGGTAATACCGGTATGCAGATGGGTGGCTGGTTCAATAAGGAAATCAACAGCGTTAGCGATCTGAAGGGATTGAAGATGCGCATACCCGGTTTGGGTGGTGAGGTGCTGAAACGCGCGGGTGGCACGCCGGTCAACCTCCCGGGTGGTGAGCTCTTTACCTCTCTCCAGTCGGGTGCCATCGATGCCACTGAGTGGGTCAATCCCTACAATGATCTGGCCTTCGGTCTCTTCAAAGCGGCCAAGTACTACTACTACCCGGGATTCCACGAACCCGGTACCACCCTCGAGGCGCTGGTTAATCAAAAGGCATTCGAAGCCCTGCCCAAGGATCTGCAGGCCATCGTGCACAATGCCTGCAAGATCGCCAATCAGGAGATGTTGGCGGAGTACACGGCACGCAATCCCGCGGCACTCAAGACCCTGGTGGAGAAGCATAAGGTCGATATCCGCACCTATCCGGACGATGTGCTGGAGACCCTGCGTAAATACTCCCGCGAAGTGGTGGAGGAACTGGCCGGCAAGGATGACTTCGCAAAAAAAGTCTATGACTCTTACATGGGCTTTCTCAAGGGTTCACGGGAGTGGGGCTCCATCTCCGATTTTGCCTACCTGAAAGCCCGGGACAAGGCGTGATCGACTGAGCCTTATCATGTGAAGAGTGCAAGGAATCGTGGTGCGCAAAGGGTGAATCGTTATTCACTTTGCGCGCACTGCGTTTCTCAGCGTCCTTTGCGTTATCAAATCCCCAGCCGCTTAACCCGATGAAAATTTCTTGAAGCGCCCTCCCCTCTCTCTCTACATCCATATCCCCTGGTGTGTACGCAAGTGTCCCTACTGCGATTTCAACTCTCATACAGTGGGTGATGCACTGGATGAATCGGCCTACGTAGATGCCCTACTGGCCGATCTGGCACTGGAGGCATCGCTGTCATTGGACAGGCCGTTGCAGTCGATATTCATCGGCGGAGGCACGCCCAGCCTTTTCACCCCGGCAGCTATCGGGCAATTACTGACAGGGGTACGAAAACAGCTGGTGCTGGATGGGGTGATCGAGATCACCATGGAGGCCAACCCGGGTACGTTGGAGGCAGCCCATTTCACAGGTTATCGGGATGCCGGCGTCAACCGGCTCTCTCTCGGTGTGCAGAGCTTCCATGATGAGAGCCTGCAGGCGTTGGGACGCATTCATACTGCCGGGGAGGCACAGAGAGCGGCAGAGCGCGCCAAAGCCGCCGGCTTCGAACGCATCAACCTCGATCTGATGTTCGGTCTGCCGATGCAGACCCATGAAATGGCGATGGCGGACCTGCAAACGGCGATCGATCTGGCGACAGAACACCTCTCTTATTATCAGCTGACCCTGGAGCCAAATACGCTCTTTTACCAGCAGCCACCGAAGTTGCCGATGGATGATTTGATCTGGGAGATGCAGCAGGCGGGTCAGAATCTTCTCGTCAATGCCGGTTTTGAGCAGTATGAAATCTCTGCCTTTGCCCGACCGGGGGGGCGGTGTCAGCATAATCTGAACTACTGGCGTTTCGGTGACTATCTGGGGATTGGCGCCGGTGCCCACGGTAAGTTGACAGGCACTGACGGAAAGATCGAGCGCCGGTGGAAGCAGCGCCACCCTGCGAGCTATCTCTCCAGTTTGTCTCTGGGTGGCGCTCTGTTGGGAAGTCGTGAACTCCAGCCTGAAGATAGAGTCATTGAGTTTATGATGAATGTCTTGCGTCTGCCGATGGGGGTGGAGCGCTCACTGTTCCAGCAGATGACGGATGTGTCCTTGAATGAGATCAGCGAAGCCCTGTCTGAAGCCAGGCGGCTGGGATTATTGAGTCTCGACAATGGAAGGCTTTGTGCAACCCCTTTAGGATTAAAATTCCTAAATGATCTGTTGGGATTATTTAGGGTTAACGACTGATTTTCAAGCGTGTCGCTACCTCGTGAAAGATTTTGGGACATCCGAGTCCCCAAAATCGACTCGCCAACGCGACAGCCGTTATGCCCCGACCG
>JAHXHT010000100.1 GCA_025656435.1 Candidatus Thiodiazotropha sp. (ex Gloverina cf. vestifex)
CATTAGGTGGAATCACCCCGATACAGAAGCTGGCTCAGACAGCTTAACAGTGACTACTTTTGAGTCCCATTATTAATGGGGGGATTACCGAATCTCTACGAATTTGACCGATGGGCCGGCACGCTGCAGGAGAATATGGTGCAGGTGCTATCGAACGTCATGCAGCAGGCACTGCCGCAGGCACAGGTTATCGGGCATCCCTGGCACAGCAGCGTGCAACCGGACTATGAAGTGATCCTCTATATCAGCCGCTTTGACCGACAGTCAGACCATATCAAGTTACAGGCACGCTGGAGTCTGGTTGAACAGAGGAAAGGCAGACTGCTCCGGTTGGATCAGACGGTCATCGAAACCTCGGCCAACGGTGGAGGTATCGAGGCAGGTGTGAAAGCCTCAAGCGATGCGGTGCAGATACTGGCCAGGGAGATAGCCGCCCAGTTGCAGACGCTTTTAGCCGATCAGCGTTGAGGTGCCGGTTGTTCTGAGGGTTTTGCTTCATCAGCAGAGGACGGTGGTTGCGTCGCCTCGACTGGCGGGGTTATCTCGGTTTCAGGCTCAGGCTCAGGCTCAGGTTCCGGCTCAGGTTCCGGCTCAGGTTCCGGCTCGGGTGGGACATACTTTTCTGCCTGTACCAAAATGCCAAGAACCGGGTGATCCAGATAGTGCAGTATTCCACTTCGCATTCGACGTTGAGCTTGCAGACGATAGGATTGAAAATGGGGTCCCATAAACAGTGTGTCGTCAGATGATGTGGCAGTTTCCGGGTTGTACGGTAAGTGCAGCAGCAGATCGGTCTCCAGGTGGAGGTAGCGTTTGACGCCAAACTTGAGCGTACCTTCCAGCTTTGGCGGATTCATCGGCCCTGTCTCTTGACCATTATCGGGAGGCAGGCTGATATAGAGTTGTTGCGCCTGTTCCGGGTTCACGATCTGTTGGCGCCACGCCACATGATAGAGGGGCCGATAGTTGCGAGAATTCCGAAACCGGGTCCAGATGTCGTTCAAGCGACGCTCAGAGGCGGGAAGCGGTCGGTACGTAATGGGCTCGTCATCTCTCAGTGCCGCCTTGCCACGTCTATCGAACGGGATGGCATTCAGTAGTGAGGGGCTTTCCGGATTGTCGGGCCAGGCCTCAGTCGAGCCTGCTCCCTTGGCAATTCGTTGAAAGATCAATACCTCGAATTCATACCAAGGTGGTTGAGTTGCTGATTCACCCTGTTCTGCCAGGAGTGGGAATGGCAGTGCCATCATCAGGCCAAGGGTAAGCGCCGGGATTAAATTTTTCATTCCTAAGATTACTCTATCAGGGTGTCGAGCAGATCGTGCATCTTGCCGATACGCTTATCGGGTAGATCGAGATCAGCAATAAAGCGTAGCTTATCACCACCATCCAGGCGGTAGGTATGGGGTTTGCTTTGAATCAGTGCGATCAGTTTGGCAGGATCGACTTTTGGTGTCTCTTCAAACAGCAGACGCGCCCCCTTGGGACCGGCCTCGATCTTGCGGATGCCCAGCGGGTGAGCGCGTAGTTTCAGTTCGGTGATCTCGAACAGATTCTTGGTTGCCTGAGGCAGCAGGCCGAAACGGTCGATCATCTCCACCTGCAACTCTCTGAGTTCTGCCTCGTTTGCCGCGCTGGCAATACGCTTGTAGAGCACCAGACGACTATGCACATCTGGCAGATAATCTTCGGGTAGGAGGGCGGGGATATTCAGCTCGATCTCGGTGCCGTGATCCAGGGGGCGATCAAGCGCCGGCTGTCGACCGGATTTGAGCGCTGCAACAGCCCGCTCCAATAGCTCGGTGTAGAGAGAGAAGCCGATCTCATGGATCTGTCCGCTCTGCTCGTCGCCGAGCAGCTCACCTGCGCCCCGGATCTCCATATCATGAGTTGCAAGGGTAAATCCTGCACCAAGATCTTCTAGAGATTCAATGGCTTCCAGTCGCTTTTTAGCGTCACTTGTCATGCTGGCTGCTGGTGGGGCCACGAGGTAGGCATAGGCCCTGTGGTGTGAGCGTCCGACCCGGCCACGGATCTGGTGCAACTGAGCCAGTCCCAGCTTATCGGCCCGGTTGATGATGATGGTATTGGCAGTGGGAACATCGATACCGCTCTCTACGATAGTGGTGCAGACCAGTAGGCTGAAGCGCTGATGGTAGAAGTCGCGCATGATACCTTCCAGTTGGCGTTCCCGCATCTGCCCGTGAGCCACCTGAAGGCGGATACCAGGCAGCAACGCCTCAATCCGTTCCGCCATATTCTCAATCGTGCTGACCTCGTTATGCAGAAAGTAGATCTGCCCGCCGCGCTTCAATTCACGCTGGCAGGCCTCAGTGATCAGACTGTCGTTCCATTGACTGACAAAGGTCTTTACAGGATGACGCAGCGCTGGCGGAGTGGCGATGATCGAGAGATCGCGCATACCCGACATGGCCATATTCAGCGTACGTGGGATGGGTGTTGCGGTCAGCGTCAGCAGATCGACCTCACTGCGCAGTGCCTTCAGCTTCTCTTTGTGACGCACACCGAAGCGGTGTTCCTCATCGATGATTACCAGACCCAGATTCTTGAACTTGATGCCTTCCGAAAGCAGTTTGTGGGTACCGACCACGATATCGATGTGACCATCGGCCAGTCCGTCCAGGACTTTCTGTTGCTGTTTGCCGGTGCGAAAGCGCGAGAGACTTTCAACTTTCACCGGCCAGTCGGCGAATCGATCGGCAAAGTTCTGAAAGTGCTGCTGGGCCAACAGGGTAGTGGGCACCAGTACGGCTACCTGCTTGTTGCCCTGTGTGGCCATGAAGGCAGCGCGCATCGCAACCTCTGTCTTGCCGAAACCCACGTCGCCGCAGACCACCCTGTCCATGGGTTGTGACGACTCCATATCTCCGAGCACCGCATCGATAGTCTGTTGCTGATCGGGTGTCTCCTCGAATTCAAAAGAGGCGGCAAAGTCCTGGTATTCCGCATCCGGTGCCGGGAAGGAGATACCCCGGCGTGCCGCTCGGCGGGCATAGATCTCGAGCAATTCGGCCGCAACGTCACGGATCTGCTTGGCGGCTTTGCGTTTGGTTTTCTCCCACTGGTCACCACCGAGTCGGTGGAGTGGGGCATTTTCCGGTGATGCGCCTGCGTAACGGCTGATCAGATGGAGTGAGGCGACCGGCACATAGAGCTTGTCGCCTCGGGCGTACTCCAGGGTCAGGAACTCGGTATGCATGCCGCCAACTTCGAGTGTCTGCAGGCCCAGATAGCGCCCGACGCCATGATCCTCGTGTACCACAGGTGCGCCGATGTGGAGTTCGGTCAGGTTGCGGACAATCTGATCCGGGTCCTGGCTGACTTTGCGTCGACGTCGTTCCTGCCGCACTCGCTCACCATAGAGTTGTGTCTCTGTGATGAGGGCGATGCCGGCATCTTCAAGCCAGAGTGCCAGCTCCATGGGGGCCACGCAGAGGCCAATAGGTGCAGTACTTTCAAGAAATTCCTGCCATCCCTGCATAACTTTTGGCTGTATGCCGAGATCCCGCAGGGTGCCTTGCAGCATCTCGCGCCGACCGGCACTTTCAGCAATGAACAGGACACGCAATGACGGATTGGCAAGGAATTGATTCAGTGTGCCAGCCGGTGATTGGCTGCGAGCCTGGAAGGCGACGGGTGGAAGTGTCTGCGTATGAAAGTTGATGGCGCGGGTATAACCTTTGGTACGACCAGGCGGTAGTTCATGGCCGGAAAGATGGACAGAGCTGCCCATTTTCATCATTGAAGCCAACTCGTCAGGCGCCAGATAGAGTGCTGTCGGCGGCAAGAGCGGACGTTCGATATCGTGGCGTCTGGCTTCGAAGCGTGTCTCCACCTCCGTCATAAAGACGCTTGACTGCTCTCTGGCGCCATCGAGCTGGATCAGCAGATGATTACCCGGCAGGTAGTCGAAAAGTGTTGCGGTGTGTTCGAAAAAGAGCGGCAGATAGTATTCGAGCCCACTTGGCAGCTTGCCGTCGGAGACGTCCTGATAGATCAGGCTTCTTTGCAGGTCATCCTCAAATTGTATCCGGTAATTGCGTCGGAACAGGGTAATCGCCGCCTCATCCAGCGGGAACTCCCGTGCAGGCAGCATCTCTATCCGGTCAAGTTTTTCCGCCGAGCGTTGGGTCTCCGGATCGAAGATGCGAATGGTATCCACCTCATCGTCGAACAGATCAATGCGGTAGGGATTTGGGCTCCCCATGGGAAAGATGTCGATCAACGATCCTCTTAGCGCAAATTCACCATGAGAGAGCACTTGGGAGACACACTGATAACCGCTGTGTTCGAGGCGTTTGCGGGTGACATCGATATCGAGCTGCTGATCTTTCTCCACAATCAGGCAGTGGGCATCGAGAAAGGCCTGTGGTGGCAGGCGCTGCATCAGGGTGGATACAGGTGTCACCAGTACGCCCTTTTTCATCCGTGGCAGCTGGTAGAGTGTGTGTAGTCGTTGGGAGATCAGTTCCGGTAATGGGGAAAAGAGATCGTAGGGGAGCGTTTCCCAGTCGGGAAGATTCACCACGGGTACATCGGCGTCACCGAGAAAGAAATGTAACGCCTGCTCAAGCCGGGTGGCCGATTGCACATCCACTGTCAGCACCAGTATCAGGCCCGGATAGTTCTGTGCGGCATTGGCAATCGCCAGGGCACTGCCGCAACCATAGAGTTGGCCCCACTGCAGACGTTCCCCGTCGGTACTGGGTATGGGTGGCTCGAAGGGGGAACAGGGTGTTTGTGAATGGGTCATCGGTACTGGGGGTTGAAGTTGAAGCGGGCGATTGTCTCATAACTGCTGCTTGAGGTCAGGTCATGCGCCACTGGGACGGATTGGCACATTGGTGGGTTCGTAGGTTGGGCCTCCTGCGTCGGTCCAACCTACGACTTTACAATCCGTTACATCTCTCTGGGATTCTTACCATGCGATGGTCATGAAATCTGACTAGGATTGCTTTACGTAAAAATAATACTGGAGTCGTGGCAAATGAGTGATCGAAACCCGGGGCGGTTAGCTGGACAGAGGGCATTGGTTGCCGGCGCAAATTCCGGCATAGGTGCAGCCGTGGCGCGAGGCTTGGCCATGTCAGGCGCAAAGGTCGTGATTAATTATGTGGTGGATGAGCCCGCGGCACTGAAACTGGTCAACGAAATTGAGAAATCCGGTGGCCAGGCAATGGCCATACACGCTGACGTTAGCAATGAGGCAGATGTTCAAACCATGTTCGCTCAAATGATCGAAACCTGGGGCAGTATTGATATTCTGGTCAATAATGCGGGTATACAAAGAGATGCACCATTTCTCGATATGACACTGTCCCAGTGGAATAAGGTGATGGACGTCAATCTTGTCGGACAATTTCTCTGCACCCGTGAAGCGGCCCGTGAATTTGCCCGACGGGGTGTAGTGCCGGAACTCTCCTGTGCGGCGGGAAAGGTGATCTGCATGTCATCAGTGCATGAGGTGATCCCCTGGGCTGGTCATGTGAACTATGCCGCCTCCAAAGGTGGGGTCATGATGTTTATGCAGAGTGTGGCGCAGGAGTTGGCTCACCAGAAAATCCGTGTCAACGGTATTGCACCAGGTGCTATCCGTACGCCTATCAATCGTAGTGCCTGGGAGACACCGGAGGCGGAAGCCTCTTTGCTTAAATTGATTCCCTATGAACGGGTCGGTGATCCGGCGGATATTGCCAAGGCTGTGGTTTGGCTGGCTTCCGACGAATCGGATTACGTGACTGGTACAACGCTCTTTGTCGATGGGGGCATGACGCTCTATCCCGGTTTTCGTGAAGGGGGTTGAAGTGCCTCAGCGTATTCTGTTCGGACGAGAGATCTGTGGTGACCTGCGGCAGGCAGAAAAGCGGGAGTGGTGGCTCTCCAACAACATGGGCGCTTACGCTGGAGGCACTATTACGGGCAGCCTGACACGTCGCTATCACGGACTGCTTATTACGCCACTATCGAGCGCACTTGATAGATATCTAATGATGGCAAAGGCTGATGCCACGTTGAAATATTACGGGCGTGAATGGCCGCTGTTCACCAATCGCTGGTATGGGAACGTAATTGATCCACCTGGCTATCATTATCTGGAACAATTTCAGCTGATCGGTCGCATGCCGGTATGGCGCTATGCCATTGGACGCATCATATTGGAGATGCGTGTCTGGATGGAACCCAATCAAGCGACAACCTATGTGGCTTATCGATTAAGTGGCGCTGATGAGACGGCAACATTGAGTGTCAACCTGTTAGCCAATCGACGTGGTCATCACGGCACCATGCAGATCAGCGAGAGCACCGCATCGGTGACGGTAATATCCCATGGGCTCGATATCAAATGGCCACAAGGAGAGACACTCTGCCTACAGACGACGGAGGCTGAGATTGAACCATGGCAGCACTGGTATGAGGGATTTGAATTGAAACAGGAGAGGGCGCGTGGGCTTGCATATCTGGATAACAATCTTTCCATCGGTCGATTGGCCTATGAGCTTGTGCCGGATGAGTGGGCCGGGTTCGCGGTCAGCATGGAAAACGAGATGTTGTTCGATCTGGTTGCTTCCATGGAAGCATTTCTCAAGTCCGACCAGACATTGCTTGATGGAAGTGATAGTGACATGCTGTCAGGCGCACCGGATTGGATACATCGTTTAAAACTCACGGCAGAAAGCTTTTTGATTCAACGTGATTTACCTTCAGGTAAGTCCGGCAGCTCTATCATTGCCGGCTATCCTTGGTTTGGGGTTTGGGGTTTGGGGTTTGGGGGCGGGACACAATGATCTCGCTCAGTGGCTTAACCTTAGCTACCGGTCATCCTGAAATTGCCCGATCCATTCTGCTGAGTTATGCCGATCTGGTGGATCGTGGACAATTACCGAACCGTTTTACCAGTAAGGGAGAAACGGCGGAATACAACACGGTGGATGCTGCACTTTGGTATATCGAGGCATGGCGAGCCTATCTGGAAGTCACGGATGATAAAGCGAGTCTCACTCGAGTCTTTCCGATCTTATGCGAAATTATTGACTGGCATACAAAAGGTACGCGATACGGTATCTGCATGGACCCCGATGACAATTTGCTACAGGCGGGGGAAGCCGGAAAACAGTTGACCTGGATGGATGCCAAGGTGGGTGATTGGGTTGTCACCCCCCGTATTGGAAAGCCGGTGGAGATCAATGCGCTCTGGTATAACGCACTTTGTACCATGGCGGACTTCGCCGAGCGTCTACAACAATCACCCAGGCTCTACCGCCAGCTATCGGACAAGGTTCTTATAAGCTTTAAACGTTTTCAAAGAGAGAACGCTAGTGGACTTTACGATGTACTTGATGGTCCCCAAGGCAATGATGTGTCCATTCGTCCCAATCAGATTTTTGCCGTCAGTTTGCATTATTCTCCTTTGGATGCAGAGGTCTCCCGCGAGGTCGTGGACCTGTGTGGCCGGGAGTTGCTGACATCCTATGGGCTGAGATCGTTGGGCCATCGGGATAAGGTATTTCGTGGCAGTTACCAAGGCGGTGTGGCCGATCGTGATGGGTCCTATCATCAGGGGACGGTCTGGGCCTGGTTGCTCGGGCACTATGCATGGGCAGAGTACCGTGTGACCGGTGATGCAACCGCAGCGCAACAGCGTTTGTCTCCCTTGGCGGATCATCTTTACGATGCAGGTTTAGGCAGCATCAGCGAGATCTTTGATGGAGATCCGCCTCATGAACCCAGAGGCGCACCGTCCCAGGCCTGGTCGGTGGCCTGCACATTGGAAGCCTGGTGGCGGCTTGAGCCGGCGAAGCTGAATGCTTGAAGGGGTTGTCTAGAGGCTGTTTTGAAATTTAGAAAAAAGATAACGCAAAGCTCGCAGAGAAGCGCAATGAACGCAAAGATATTAGATCAAAAATAATCTTTTTCTTTGCAGCCTTTGCGATTCATAGTGGTCTTTGCGTGATAGCTGTGTTCAATGGTGAACAATGCTAAGCATCAAGCCATGAATAACAACAGTTCGACCCAATCAATGGACAAACAGGCGCTGATCGCCATGGAAGGCTGAAAGCCGAGGCGATTAGTCCCCGATAGGCGTAGGCGCGGTTGTATGGCCGTAATTGTGACTGTT
>JAHXHT010000101.1 GCA_025656435.1 Candidatus Thiodiazotropha sp. (ex Gloverina cf. vestifex)
ACGGTCGGGGCATAACGGCTGTCGCGTTGGCGAGTCGATTTTGGGGACTCGGATGTCCCAAAATCTTTCACGAGGTAGCGACACGCTTGAGCCGGTTTTTCAACAGATCAATAGCCCATAGAAGCCAAGTCGAGACCGGAAGGGATCTCCGGCAACAGACCGAGTCCGGTCTCAATCTCCCCATTCAGTTGCAGCGTCAGCCAACGGTAACCTGGTGGACGGGCATCGATGCCGAAGTCGTCTTGACCGGCGATGAATTGCACGCAAGTAGAAGGTGTCCCCAGCAGTTTGACCCCATTGTGCTCGCCTTGGAACTCCTGGTGAATATGTCCGCAGAGGACCGCCTTGACCTGCGGGTGCTGACCAACGAGGTTGAAAAACTGATCGGGATTCTTCAGTGTCATGGTATCCATCCAGCGGCTGCCGATCGGTAGCGGATGATGATGCATGCAGATCAGTGTGTGTTTGTCCGTATGGGCTTCCAACAGAAGCTGCAGCATCTCCATCTGTTTCTTGTCGAGATTACCACTCTCATTGCCGGGGATGGTTGAATCGAGAAAGATCAGAGACCACCCGTTGGCCCGGACGCTGGGCAATGTATGGACATTGTCCTGATTTAAGACCTGCCTCATTTTGTGCGGCAGGTCGTGGTTGCCTGGCAGGCAGTAGGTAGGAATGCCGGTGAGTTTGAGACGGCCCAGCAGGCGCTTGTAACCTGTATCCGAGGCGTCGTGCACCAAATCACCGGTTGCAAGCAGCAGATCAGGCGTGCCCTGTTCATGCAGTGCCTGGGCCAGGACCTGATCGAACGTCTCCAGGGTATTGATGCCGAGCAGGCAGCGGGAAGGGTCAGCGTAGAGATGGCTGTCTGTGAGTTGAAGTACCTTCAAACTTCTCTCCGGCACCGATCGAAGCGCTGTAGGCTGATTATCTATACATGCTGCGCATGACGCGTTTCATGTAAGAGTTTTTAGGCTACCAAGAATTGACAGCTCGTTATACCCAGTAAACCTAATTTAATGTATTTCAGTAATATTAGATCAGTTTTTATGAAAGTAAAAAAACCTAAAGCACGTTTTTTTACAGATTTGTCCTCAACTTAGTGACTTTTTCCAAAACTTTCCGCGTTTTTTGACGATGCGTTAACATTTCTGATGCCGAATAGTGAATTCTATCGCTTCGTCTACACTATGTTTTATGACACTCAGTGAACTTCGATACATTGTTGCCGTCGCCAGAGAGCGACATTTCGGTCATGCCGCAGAGTCTTGCTTCGTCAGCCAGCCGACACTCAGTGTCGCGGTGAAAAAGCTGGAAGAGGAACTGGGCGTCGGGCTTTTTGAGCGGGGCCAGGGCGAAGTCAGCCTGACACCTGCCGGTGAGCGCATCATTGCCCAGGCACAGCGGGTGCTTGAAGAGGCGGGTGTGATTCGTGAACTGGCCAGTCAGAGTAAGGACCAGCTTTCGGGACCATTGAGAGTTGGCGCCATCTATACCATCGGTCCCTATCTGCTACCCCATCTTGTACCTATTCTGGCTCAGAAAGCGATGGGCATGCCGTTGATCATCAGGGAGAATTTCACCTCAATACTGAATGATCAACTCAAGCAGGGTGAGCTTGATGTCATTGTCATCTCCTATCCCTTCGAAGAGCCGGGCATCCAAACCCGGCCACTCTATGACGAAGGCTTCTCAGTGTTGTTGCCGAACAGGCACCCGTTAGCTGCCATGGTTTCCATACAGCCGGAACAGCTGAAGGGAGAAAACGTTCTGTTGCTGGGTGACGGGCACTGTTTCCGTGATCAGGTGCTGCGTATCTGCCCGGGTTGCCTGCAGAAGAATGCCGGTGATGGCAGCCTACAAAGAAACCTGGAAGGCGGATCGCTTGAGACTATCCGTTATATGGTAGCCAGTGGCATAGGGATCACTGTGCTGCCTGATACGGCCATCGGTCTGGACCAGATGCCCTGGGATCTACTGACGGCGCGACCGCTTGCGGTGGAAAACTCCCAGCGCCGGGTCGCCTTGGCTTGGCGTAAGAGTTTTCCGAGACCTGAGGCGGTCAATCTGCTCTGGGAGTCGATCAGGGCCTGCGACCTTAGCGGAGTGAGCCCTGTTGAGGAACCGTTGACGATTGAGGCGGCAGTGGGTTGAAGGTGCGGCAGGGCAGCACCCTACAAGCAAAAAGATATCCGAGTTGATTGACGGACGTAAATCGTCTGAATATTTCTCAAATCACCCGGTCATTGCCTCCATCCACCGGAATCTGCGCGCCGGTAGTCTTACTAAAACGCTGGTCGCAAAGCTCAGCCGTCAGTTCTGCGACATCACCGGCTGGTGATCTCGGTCTTCAGCAGGTTTCTCTTCTTGTACGCATCGACCGATAGTCCATAGTGTGCTGCCCTGGCGGCCAGTACCTCCTCTGTCCAGATGCTGGTGTCGAAGACCGCGTCTGGGTGCAGACTGTTGATGCGGATACCATCCCCAGCCCACTCCAGTGCTGTGACTCTCGCCAGTTGATTGAGCGCTGCCTTGGAAGCAGAGTAGGCGGCAGCACCTTGTCCGGGCGCTGCAATATTTTTGGATCCGATCACCACTACTCGACCACCAGTGGGTGCCTGTTTCAATAAAGCATAGGACTCTCGCAATAGCTGCAGATTGGCATCCAGATTGACCTGCATGACCTGTCGCCAGGTTTCGCTCGTGAGCTCGGCGACCGGACATCCGCCGGGAAAAATACCAGCGTTGAGTACCAACATGTCGAGGCCGCCGAATCGCAATACTGTCTGCTGAAGGGCGCTTACGATTGCCTGGCTATCCGTGACGTCACAGGTAATACCGAGGAATGCGGTACTGTCGTGTTGATAGGCGATAGCACTATCCAGATCGAGACCGACCACCGCGGCACCACGATTGAGCAGGGATTCCACACAGGCCCTGCCGATGCCCGATGCCGCACCGGTGACCAGTGCGACCTCACCCTGGAACGGCGCCGTGGCACCAGCCTTGCGCAGTTTGGCCTGCTCCAGTTCCCAGTACTCAACCTCGAATATGTCACGCGCCGGGAGTGCCTGCCATCCCCCCAGGGATTCCGCCCGCTGTATGATCTCCATGGTATGCCGGTAGATATCAGCAACAATGTCGGCTTCCCGGCTGTTCTTGCCGACACTGAGCATGCCTAGCACCGGGTCAACTACAACCCGTGGGGCCGGGTCAAGCATCTCCACCGGGGTGCGTGCATTACCCGCGTAGGCCTCGAAATATTGCTGATAGGCCAGCACATAGTCCATGACCTCGTTACCCAGCATGGGTAGTTGCTTTGTGCGTATCACATGGTCCGGGGTAGCGGGGCCGCGTTGGGAAATCTCTGCAAGATCGGGACGCTGGCAAAAGCTCATCTCAGCCTCCGTGCGATGACTCTGCAAGATCACCGGAAAACCGGCCACATCGCTGATACTGCGGCGTAGTGTTGCGATGGACTGACTATCGATTTCAGTCTCTTCAGCAGTTGGCACCAACTCCCAGGCATTCTGTGTTCGCAGGTAAGACTCCGCTTCGTCCACCAATCGAATCATTCTTTCATAGGAGACCTGCGCGTTGTCACCAAAGGTGAACAGGCCATGATTCATCAGCACCATGCCGAGCGTGCCCTCGTGGGCCTCCCGGGGAAAGCGTTCCGCCACCATGCGGGCCAGATCGAAGCCAGGCATCACATAAGGGATCACAACCAGCCGGTCACCATAGAGGTTACGGATGCGGGCCTCACCATCCTCTGTATTGGTGATAGTGACAATGGCGTCAGCATGGGTGTGATCGACATACTTATAGGGCAACACGGCATGCAGGATCGCCTCTACCGAGGCAGTGGGTGCTGAGGCAAGGGTCTGATGGGTCTTGAGCTGATTAACCATCTCGTTGTCGGAGAGGAAATCCAGTTGCGCCAGCTTCAATAAGTGAGCCATGCGTACCGGTGTGAATCCGGCTGATTCTATGGTGGCCAGATCCCAGCCACTGCCTTTGACGTAGAGGATCTCCTCCGCTTCGCCGAAAAGATCCGGCTCCGTGATTTTGACCGAGGTATTGCCGCCGCCATGGAGTGCCAGGGAAGGATCCGAGCCAAGCAGTCGCGAACTGTAGACCCGCAGGTCAAGCTCGCTTTCACATCTTGAGGCTTCGTTGTCGTTCCACAGGCTCTTCATCGCTATCGCTCCGGCATACTGTTGATCGGTGTGAATATAACCCAATGAAGCGCAAAGGCCGCATGGTTATCCGACACTTTTATAATATTTGGATCACCAGACCAATCCCACCACCGTTCCCGTGAGCAGGGTGGCCAGGGTACCGGCGACGATTGATTTTATGCCCAGGCTCACAATCTCTTTGCGACGTTCAGGTACCATCGCTCCCAGTCCCCCCAACATGATGCCGAGACTGCCGAAGTTGGCGAAGCCGCACAGAGCATAGGTCAGGATCAGTCGGCTGCGCTCACTTATCTCCTCTGCCGGGAGACGAATCAGATCCAGGTAGGCGAGCAGTTCATTGAGGACGGTCTTGGTACCCAGCAGAGAGCCGGCAGTGACCGCCTCCGACCAGGGTATTCCCATGAGCCAGGCAAACGGCGCCATCACCCAGCCCAGCAGTCGTTGTAGGCTTAAAGGCTCATTCGAGACCTCGGGTAAGAGTGCAATCAACTGATTGAGCAGGCTGACCAGCGCCACCAGTACAATCAACAGGGCAATGATATTTCCCAACAGCTTCAAGCCCTCGATGGTACCGTTGGTGATCGCCTCCATGCTGCTGTTTGCCGGTTGGGAAATAGTCAGTTTACCTTCGGTACCCGCCGCCTGGGTTTCCGGCACCATGAGCCGGGAGATCATGACAGCGGCAGGGGCAGAGATGAGAGAAGCCGTTAGCAGGTGGCCGATGGGGTTGGGTAGTACACCTTCGAGCAGGCTGGCGTAGAGCACCAGTACCGTGCCTGCAATGGTGGCCATACCCAGGGTCATCAGGCTGAAGAGTTCACTGCGGGTGAGTCTGGCCAGATAGGGCCTTATCAGCAACGGGGATTCCACCATGCCGACGAAGACGTTGGCTGCGGCTCCCAGGCCCAGTGCGCCGCTGATATTCAGGCTTTTTTGCAGCAGGCGTGAGAAGAGTCCGACCACCAGCGGCAATATGCGCCAATGGAAGAACAATGCCGATAGGGCGCTGATCACCAGTACCAGTGGCAGGGCGCGAAAGGCCAGGATGAAAGTGCTGCCGGTATCACTCTCCATGAACGGTGCCTCAGCCCCGCCGAGATAACCGAAGACGAAACGGGTACCCGCTTCTGTGGCCTCCTGAATACCCAATAACATCTGATTGAGCTGAATAAAGAACGCCTGGAACAGAGGCAGTTTGAGCAGCAAAAGGGCGATGATCAGTTGCAGCGTCAATCCGGCAACAGGCACCCGCCAGTTAAAGGCGCGCCGGTTTTCACTGATCAGCCAGGCGAGCAGGGGAATCAAAAACAGCCCGCTCAGTCCCTGTAAATTGGCCACCGGCCGTTGGGATCAGAAATTGTCGGTGGAGGTGAACAGCCCCACGCGCAGGTCCTTGGCGGTGTAGATCTCCCGGCCATCGACCTTCATGACGCCATCGGCAACCCCGAGCACCAGCTTACGGCTGATGACCCGTTTGATATTGATCTGATAGGTGACCAGTTTGGCTGTGGGCAGTACCTGACCAGTGAATTTCACCTCGCCTACGCCCAGTGCCCGTCCATGTCCCGGATTGCCGATCCAGGCGAGAAAGAAGCCCACCATCTGCCACATGGCATCGAGACCGAGGCAACCCGGCATCACCGGGTCGCCGGGGAAGTGGCAGTCGAAAAACCACAGATCGGGATTGATATCGAGTTCCGCCAGAATCTCGCCCTTGCCGAACTCACCGCCCTGATCGGAGATTTTTGCAACGCGGTCCATCATCAGCATATTCGGCGTCGGCAGCTGGGCATTGCCGGGACCAAACATCTCGCCATGGCCGCAACTCAACAACTCATCGCGGGTGAAGGAACTCTGATTGGTCATGATCTGCTCGCCTCTATGAAATAGCTGTGCCACTTGGGGCATGAAAAAACCGGGCTAGTTTCCCGGTTAGGGTGTGAGGAGTCAAATCAGTCTGCGAATTGTGCCTTGATGTGATCGACGATCTCATCGAGGGGCAGGAAGCTGTTTTCCACATCCTTGCGTCCGCGATACTCAACCTTGCCTTCATCCAGTGACTTTTCCCCCACCACGATACGGTGCGGGATACCGATCAACTCCATGTCGGAGAACATGAAGCCGGGACGGACGTCCCGGTCATCGAGCAGGACATCGATACCGGCGGCTTCCAGTTCGGCATAAAGCTTCTCGACCGTCTCTTTGACCCGCTGGGATTTATTCATCTTCATGGGGCAGATGGCAACCTGGAAAGGCGCCAGGCCGGCGGGCCAGGTGATGCCTTTGTCGTCGTGGTGCTGTTCGATGGCGGCGGCGACCACGCGGGTCACGCCGATGCCGTAACAGCCCATGGTCATCACTACAGCCTTGCCGTTTTCGTCCAGTACGGTGGCGTTCAGGGCGTCGCTGTATTTCTTGCCCAGCTGAAAGATATGACCCACCTCGATGCCACGAGCGATAGTGAGGTTGCCCTTGCCGTCGGGGCTGGTATCGCCCTCGTGTACATTGCGCAGATCGGCGATCTCCGCAGGTTCCGGTAGGTCCCGGCCCCAGTTGATGCCGAAGTAGTGCTTGCCATCCTGGTTGGCGCCAGCGCTGAAGTCGGCCATCTTCGCTACACTGCGATCGACAATGCAGGGGATTGGTAGATTGACCGGACCGAGCGAGCCGGGACCGGCGCCGATGGCTGCGCGTATCTCCGTCTCATCAGCAAAGCAGAGGGGTGAGGCCACCTGGGGCAGTTTGTCGGCCTTGATCTCGTTAAGGTCGTGATCGCCGCGTACCAGCAGCGCCACCAGATCCGCATCCATCTCCTCTGCCGCCTTTACCACCAGCGTTTTGACCGTTTGCTCGATGGGTTGATCGAACTGTTCCACCAACTCCTGGATAGTCCGGGCGTCAGGGGTGTCGACCAGCGTCATCTCACTGCCGGGCGCGGGACGCTCACCGGCCGGTGCGACGGCTTCGGCCAGCTCCACATTGGCTGCATAGTCGCTGTCGGTGGAGAAAGCGATAGCGTCTTCACCCGAGTCGGCCAACACATGGAACTCATGAGAGGCACTGCCGCCGATACTGCCGGTATCAGCAGCCACAGGACGGAAATCGAGACCGCAGCGGGAAAAGATCCGGCTATAGGTCTCGTGCATCACTTCATAGGTGGCCTGCAGTGAGTCCTGGTCGGCGTGAAAGGAGTAGGCGTCCTTCATAAGAAACTCACGGGCGCGCATGACACCGAAGCGGGGGCGGATCTCGTCACGGAACTTGGTCTGGATCTGGTAGAAATTGACCGGCAGTTGCTTATAGCTGCGCAGTTCATTACGAGCCAGATCAGTGATGATCTCCTCGTGGGTGGGGCCGTAGCAGAAGTCGCGGTTGTGTCGATCGTGCATGCGCAGCAGCTCGGGACCGTACTGTTCCCAGCGTCCAGACTCCTGCCACAGCTCAGCGGGCTGCACCGTGGGCATCAACACTTCGAGAGCGCCGGCACGATTCATCTCCTCCCGTACGATGTGCTCGACTTTGCGCAACACACGCAGACCCAGGGGGAGCCAGGTATAGAGACCGGCAGCCAGTTTACGGATCAGGCCGGCACGCAGCATCAGTTGATGACTGGCGGTCTCGGCGTCGGCAGGAGTTTCCTTGACGGTGTGCAGCGGGAACTGGGAAGTACGCATGGGGATCAATCAACCTGGTTGTCAAAAGGCGTGATTCTATCCCGCTTCGGGTGGCGGGTCACGGTCAGCTTGGCTGTACCCTCGCTGATCGCCATGGAAGGCTGAAAGCCGAGGCGATTAGTCCCCGATAGGCGTAGGCGCGGTTGTATGGCCGTAATTGTGACTGTTA
>JAHXHT010000102.1 GCA_025656435.1 Candidatus Thiodiazotropha sp. (ex Gloverina cf. vestifex)
GGTCGCAATTACGGCCATACAACCGCGCCTACGCCTATCGGGGACTAATCGCCTCGGCTTTCAGCCTTCCATGGCGATCAGCGATAGAATATGCCGTTCTACACGAATTCTGTGATTTTGCCAGTCAATCCCTTTTCCCCATTCCATGAGGGGATAGCTGTAAGACAGACTAAATCGTTTCCATCAAGTCTACCATGCGGCGACGTATCGATGGGTCCGGCAGCAAACCAACCCCTGCCCTCATATTCTCATACATGTGATCAACTCTCGAAGTGGCCGGTATGGCGCAAGTGACCGACGGATGAGACAGAATAAACTTTAAGAAAAACTGTGCCCAATTGGCGCAATCAATCTCTGCAGCCCAAGCCGGCAATGATTTTCCTTCCAGCAGATCGAACAACTCACCTCTCCTGAAGGGCCGGTTTACGATCACAGCTATGCCCCGGTCTGCTGCCAAAGGTAGCAGGCGTTGTTCTGCCTCCCGGTCCAGCAGATTGTAAGTCAGTTGCACAAAATCAAAATCCTCACTGATTAGCGCCTGTTCAAGCGCCTCATGTCGCCGGCCATGGGATGTTGTGATACCGATATAGCGTATTTTCCCCTCAGCTTTCCATGCCTTGAGCGTTTCGAGGTGTGTTTCCCAGTCGAGCATGTTATGGATCTGCATCAGGTCAAATTGCTTTAACCCCCACAATTTCATCGATTGTTTCATCTGCTGGATACCCAGCCAACGCATGGGGATCCACACCTTGGTGGCCGTAAACAGGCTGCCATGATGGTTGAGTCGTTCTAGACATGCTCCCACCGCCTGCTCTGATGAACCATACATGGGTGACGAGTCAATCATTCCACCACCTAATTCAAAGAAAGCTTTCAACACCTGGGAACGCCGCTGAACCAGTTCAGGATAGTCAGCCACATCAAATGTCTGCCAAGTCCCCATGCCGAGTATGGGGATAAGTTCACCGCTGGCTGGTATTTGCCTTTTCAAGATTTCATGTTGACTGAACCCCATAGCTGGCAATGAGATAAGTCCGGCCAGACCGGCAATCTGTTGTAGAAACCGGCGACGGGAAAGCGTGCCGTCTGAACCTTTCATAATGATTTCCTAGGGCCTGTTAATAATCATTCAGAACCGACATGATGCGCCGAGTTCAAAACATCGCTCACACTGCCATCCGCACAACCATCACAAAAAATCGGATATGATAAAAGCGATCGGCTGTCAAAGAAATACTAGCTTCTGTATCAAGTTGATAGCGAGGCAGAATTGTTTTTTTTCACCAGGGAGTCAGATGGCACACCTCGTTTATATACACGACCCCATGTGCAGTTGGTGCTGGGCCTTTCGTCCTGTGCTGAACGACCTATTGCAACGGCTGCCCGAGGGCATGACTCACAGCCGGTTATTGGGTGGCCTCGCCCCCGATACCGATCAACCCATGCCCGATGAAATGCAACACACGCTCCAGAAGACTTGGCGGCGAATACAAAAAAAGCTACCCGATACCCGTTTCAACTTTGACTTCTGGAGCCTGAATTCTCCTCGCCGTTCGACCTATCCAGCCTGCCGGGCTGTACTCTCAGCCAGAACCCTGGACCCCACCAAAGAAGATGCCATGACGCTCGCCATTCAGCAGGCCTACTATCTGCATGCCCGCAACCCATCGGATGATACAACTCTGATCGGGCTGGCCGATGAAATCGGACTCAATAGCACCGCTTTCAAAGAGATCTTCCACAGTCCCTCCACACGGCATCAACTCGAATCAGAAATAGCACAAGCAACCCGCATGGGTGTTCACAGCTTTCCCTCGTTGATTCTTCAGCATGAAAAAAGCACCTGGCCGGTGGCGGTGGACTACCACGCTGCAGACAACATGCTGGAGACTATTGAGCTGATCCTGGATTGACTTAGCCACGCCGGCAGGTAACACTCCGCCACCATGCTGAATCAAGAGACACTCAACAAACTCCGCCAGGACATCACCATTGAGGCCAACCTGGCAGGTGAAGCGCTGTCGTTCCACTCCACCTGGGGTATCTTCTCTCCCCGTGATATCGACGAGGGCACACGCCTGTTGGTGGACCGCCTGGAAATCCAGCCAACCGACAATTGCCTCGACTTGGGATGTGGCTACGGCCCAATCGGCCTTTTCATGGCCCGGCGCGCACCTCAGGGGCAAACACTGATGGTGGATAAGGATTTCATGGCGGTGGAGTACGCCAATGCCAACGCCAAACGCAATGGCCTCGATAATGCCCAAGCTAGTCTCAGCAATGGCTTCGACCATATCGATCCCGCATTACGCTTCGATATCATCGCCTCCAACATTCCCGCAAAAGTGGGTAAAGAGATGTTGAGCCTGATCCTGCACGACGCCAGACAACGACTCAATCCGGGCGGCAGGCTCTACGTCGTGACCATCAACGGATTGCGTCAGTACATGAAACGCAACCTCAACGAAGTCTTCGGCAACTACGAAAAGCTGAAACAGGGTAAAACCTACACGGTTGCCCTGGCGTGCAGGGACTGACCCATTGAGCACCGAGGCACAAACTTCCGCTGCTCCACGCTGGCGGCGCTTGTTGGCCTTCGGCATCGATGCCGCCATCTGGACGCTGATTCTCTATCCGGTCATCCAGGTTATTCTGAGCGGTAACGAGAGCGACATCGGCGCCATGGTAATGAACAGCTTCACCGCCTGGGTGGGCGTTTCCGGGATCAATCTTTACTTGCTACACAGTCGCAGTCAGACCATTGGCAAATGGGTATTGAATATCCAAATCCGGCGCAGTGATGGCAGCCATGCCGGTTTCAGCCGCAAACTGTTCCTGCGCTATCTGCTACCGGGTCTGATCGTCGCCATCCCCTATCTTGGTCAGCTGATGTTGCTGCTTGATCTGGCCACACTATTTGGACCTGGGCAGCGTACCCTGCACGATCGCTTGGCTGACACCGGTGTCTTTCCTTACCCCAAAACCAACTCAGCTTGATGGGTCAGACGCAATCTTCTTGAGGGCATGCGAAACCGCCACCAAACCGAAAGTAGCGGTGACGGTCATCGCCGAGCCATAGCCGCCGCAGTTCAGAGACTCCTCAACCGCCGCAGGTCGATCGAGACAAACCTGTCCTTCAGGACCGGGATAGATCTGTTGTTCCTGAGAGTAAACACAGGGCACATCGAAACGCCGCTTGGTGTTGGAGGGAAAGCCGTATTCACGACGCAGTAACTTTCGTGTCTTGGAGAGCAAAGGATCCTGTTCGCTCCGGCTCAGGTCAGCGAGTTGAATCCGGGTTGGATCGGTCTGCCCGCCGGCGCCACCAATCGTGATGATAGGGATCTTTTGTCGGCGACAGGCCGAAATCAGCGCCGCCTTGATGCGAAAGCTGTCGATACAATCGATCACATAGTTGAACCCGCCATGCGTGACTCTCTGCAGACTGTCGGGCTCAATAAAGGTCTCTACTGGGGTAACTTGGCAATCCGGGTTGATTGCCAACACACGCGATGCCATGGCAGCCACCTTGGCTTTGCCGAAATCATCCTCCACAGCGTGCAGCTGGCGATTCACGTTTGACTCAGCAATATGATCCAGATCGAACATGGTGATCGCACCGATACCGCTCCTGGCCAGCGCCTCCACCACCCAGGAACCGACACCACCCACACCGACAACAGCCACATGGGCAGCAATAAATCGTGCCAGGCCCTGCTGTCCGTAGAGCCGGGAAATACCGCCAAAACGTCTTTCAATATCCAACACCCGCACCTCTGCTTGAAATGAGATTTTGGTAGTCTTTGGAAAATAATCTATGTGTAAAAGATAGATTCGTTGAAGTGTACCGGATAGAAAACCTTATCATAAGAGGAAGCCATTTCTCCGGTGAGAAATCACCACCCGCTCACGTCAATGGGACTCTCCTACTGCCCTCACATCACTCTGGCCCATCAATTCCAGCGTATTATATAAAGTTTCGAGTTTGCCGACGAACCTGTCACGCATCAGTTCCAATTCCGGTACTCTTGAGAGCGCAAGATCCCTGTGACCTTGACTGAACAGCCCGACCATCTCATGTCCCAACGCATGTATCTCTTCATGGATCTTTCTGATCTCGTTATAGACCGTAAGATGTCCATACTGCACATATCCGACACCGTGAAACCAACGGCCAAAGGCACAATGCTTACTGTCAAGCTGGGCCGGTGGAATTGAGCAATCGAGTTGTAAAGCTTCAATGAGGTTGCCCACCCAGTCACGATGACTGGTGATGGCTGCATGAATATCGGCCCCGTCAATATCGTACAATCTCGACTTTAGTCCTTGCCACTCAACGTTCTCTTTCCACCCCTCCAACCAATCCGGCATTTGCTCTGCCGGCATGGGCCGGGCTATGCCATAACCCTGACCCAGGTGACAACCGAGACGTAGCAGTGCCGCCCCATGCTCCAGACTCTCCACACCCTCTGCGATAACGGGTTGGTCAAAGGCGCCGGCCAAACGCACTACGCTATCGACTATGGTCAGATCCTGTGGGTCCTCAAGCATATCCCGAACGAACGTCTGATCTATCTTTAAGAGATCCACTGGCAACCGATGAAAATAGGCCAAAGACGAGTACCCCGTGCCGAAATCATCAAGCGCAAACCGTATACCCAGCTCACGACAGCTGACCAAAGTATGGTATATCTGGTTGACGTCATCGATGGAGGCAGTCTCGAGAATTTCAAACTCAATATCACCAGGCTTAATCTCAGGATGAGATGCCATGAGCTCCTGAATATGTTTGACGAATCCGGGCTTTTGAAGATGATAGGCGCCAATGTTAACACTGACTGATAGATCCACCCCCATCTCACGCATCAGCATCTGTTGTTTCAATGCACTCTCTATTACCCAGTTCCCGACTTCTACTTCCAAATCCGTATTGATCAGATATTGGAGAAAATCATTAGGATAAAGTAACCCCTTCTCCGGATGATTCCAGCGAATCAATGCCTCCATACCCATCACTTCACAGGTGGACATGTTGACCTTGGGTTGGTAGTGAAGAATAAATTGATTATTGGCGACAGCTTGTTCCAAAAGCTGGACAATCTCACGGTGAGCCTTGACCTGTCTATCTTCTACTGGATCGAACAGATGGTAACGATTTTTTCCCAGCTCCTTGGCAATATACATTGCCTGATCGGCATGACGCATCAGGATATCTGCGTCCGCGTCATCCTCAGGAAAGAGGGTCAGCCCGATACTGGCAAACACTTCGACCTCAGCTTCTCCCCCCTGAATGGATATAGGCGCAGAAACCTTACATAGGACTCTATCAAGAATCTGTTTGCATTGTTCGATACCTGATAGCTCTGACAGTATCAATATAAACTCATCACCACCAATTCGAGATACCGTATCACCCTCCCTGACGGTCAACTGCAGTCTTCTTGCAATTTCCACCAGAATCAAATCACCGACATCGTGGCCATAAGTATCATTGATCGGCTTGAAACCATCGAGATCGAGATAGCAGACGGCTACACTGAATCCGGTACGTCGACTGCGCACCATGGCCTGACGCAAACGGTCTGTCTTCAAGAGACGGTTTGGCAATCCCGTCAAGGCGTCGTAATGAGCGATACGGTCGAGCTCTGCCTCTGCCTTTTTGCGGTCCGTGACATCATGGATAATCGAGTAAAGCACCTGCCTGCCATTCCAATCGATAGGACCTGAATGCACTTCCATATCCCTGACTTCACCTGAAGCAAGTGTATGTTGAAAATAGAAGTGGCTACGCTTCTCTTCACGTGCCATATCCATTTCATGTTCAATTTCCTCTTTCGACAACGTATTCACATCACCGATATTTTTTTGCAACATATCTTCACGAGCAAATCCATAATAATTTTCTGCTGCCTTGTTAGCTCCAATGATGCTTCCATCCTTTGGATCGATAACCAGCATCACTGCTTTATTATGCTCAAACAACATGCGAAAACGTTCTTCGCTCTTACTGAGCGCAACCGTCAGATCGCGTTCTCGATCCAGTGTCTGCTTGAGGTTCTCATTACTATCCAGCAATGTCTGATTGGTCTGAGCCAGCTGTTGTGTACGCTCGTCAACTTTCTCCTCCAGCTCAAACCCTGAACGCTTCAATGCCTCAATTTGCTCTTCAAGCCTTTCACTCATGCGCTCTATTGACTCAGAGAGTCGACCAATCTCATCTTTTCGATCGAGCTCTATCTTGCGGCCATACTCACCATCGGCAATAGACTCAGCATAGTTTGATAACTTCTTGATCGGCTCGATAATCTCTCTTCGTAATAACAGATTGAGTACCACTGCGATAAAGATAAATGTCAGAAGCTTGTTAACCAGCAACTGCCTTACAGCTTCCATGACTTTGTCCTCAATGACGGAGGAAGGAAATCCTAAACGGACGACACCGATGCGCTGACTTCCATCAAATAAGGGTATTGCCACATCGAAGTAATGCTTCCCATCAAAACGATCATATGGCTGCCAAATGGGTCCATCTGATTTAAGCGAGTTATGTGACACCTCATCAGTGAATAAACGCCCAACCAAATCGGGTTGACTGTGAAAAACCACCTTGCCATTCGGATCGATCACAGTTGCATAGGCGATATGCTCATTCATATCCACCACTTCGGCAAGTTTCTTATCCATACCGGAAAGTGATTCCAATGGAAGTCCAAGCATCAGCAGTTCGTTGAGTAGGCTCTCGATACTGTGACCGATGCCGAAAGTCCCGGTTATCAACGCATCCGTATAGTTGGTACGAAAATTCAACACACTCACCATCGAACTGACAAGCAGTAAAGCTGCCAATATACCGATGGTAAACAATAGAATTTTTCGGTTTAGACGCATCTGCTTTTCACCTGATCCGCATCGCGACAGAAGTATTCATCGGACAATATTTTCACCCGCCAGTTGCAGAATGCCGATCGGCACGGTGACACCAAATTTTCTCGCCTTCATCAAATCTACTGCATAGCCGTATCGGGCCGGCCACTGTGGCTCAATATCTTTAATGGATTTATCTTCAAACAGATCCCGAATCATCTTTGCTGCCTGCAAGCCAATACTCTCATGTGAGGGAAAAACGCTTGCCATGGCGCCCCAGTCATCCGTCACATCGCTTTTCACAATTCCGATTAGGGGTTTATCGGCATACAGCTCGATCAACTCAGAGAAATGTCTTCTGGCACCTAACTGATCATTGGCGGAGATAAAAAGATCGACCTGATTATTCAGTTCTTCAACAATAGGTCTTGCCATTTGAGCCATGCTTTCGTCACCGGCATCCCCCTTCACCAGAGGTACAGGTCTGAAAATGACCTTGATGCCGCCCAGCACGGGATCTTCCTCAAGCAGTCTCACTATCCAGGCATTGTAGCTGTGAGACTGAGGCATATCGGCATAGACCAATCCGAGCGTTCGGGCCTGCGGAAACAGGCTTCGAATAAATCGAAACCTTGCCTTCACCGGCACCGGATAGCAGACACCGGTAAAATTTGCTTTGGGCGGCTCGTCGAAACGATCGATCACACCAATACCGACAGGGTCAGTGGGAGAGGCAAAAACCACAGGCTGTTCACGACCGTATAAAACCCGCTTGGCTGCGATGGTAGCCACGGTCCCACCCGTGTAGACCACATCATATTCACGCACCGATTCATCACGTAGCAGGGATTCACCCCGCGCCACATCATTACCAGCAGTATAGTGAGTAACTTCTAGATTCTTTCCCGAAATATAGCCAAATCCAGCTAATGCTTGGGATAGTGTGTCCCGCACATCACCATAGGGACTGCCGTACTGGGAATCGAGCATGAGGAGTCGGTAGACACGCCTCGGCTCTGGATCAGCCACTGCGACTGAAAAACCGAGTATCCACACAAGGAGGCAGTGCAGAAAATCAAGCGTGTCGCTACCTCGTGAAAGATTTTGGGACATCCGAGTCCCCAAAATCGACTCGCCAACGCGACAGCCGTTATGCCCCGACC
>JAHXHT010000103.1 GCA_025656435.1 Candidatus Thiodiazotropha sp. (ex Gloverina cf. vestifex)
TTGTTTGCTTCATGGGGTCTATATAATGATTGGCCTAGAATGTGCACCATTATCCCTCAATCGATGGATTCGTTCAGAGCTTCCTTAGGCATAGGCCACTATTTGCTCTAACAGGTGCTTATGTGAAAGTCACAAATATTGTGTTATGTAGACGGCACGAAAACTGTAATATGTGAAAAAAGTTCTCATCTCTCTCCTTGTCTGGGAATCGAGAGATAACTGGCAGTTGTCGGTTTTATTTGATGGAAAATAGCAACCTGCCAGAGAGGATTCCCTTAGTTATCTTTAGGTTATCAGAAGTTAGCGTCGATGCTAAATAGTAAGGAAGTGGGTTCCTATTCGGTTGGCAGTTGATTGTTTGGGTTGAGAATGGATTTGGTGGACTCTTCAGTTAATCGTCTTTGTGAAGCCGCCGCCAAGGCAGTCTGGTGGGTTTTAACGCGTCCCCGTTGGCTTTAGTCAAAGCAATGTCATACGCATCGGCCAGGTTCTTCTCGTTGAGTACCGCTTCCGCCGATCCTTCTGCGAGGGTGGTGCCCTGGTGCAGGAGCTGGAGTCGATGGCAGTAGTGGGCGGCGAGGCTCAGGTCGTGCAGGACGACAATGACTGAGTGGCCGCTTTCACAATGTTGTCTCAGCAGATTCATGACATCGAGCTGATGGGCAGGGTCGAGGGCGGAGACGGGTTCGTCCGCGAGCAGGATGTCGGGCTCGGTGACCAGGGCACGGGCGAGCAGGACGCGGGCCTGTTCGCCGCCGGAGAGGGTGTTGAAGGCGCGATCTCGGAATGCAAGCAGATCGGTCTGCCGGATGACCCTGTCGATGATCCCCCTGTCCGCTTCTCCCACGGATTGCCAGGGCTCCAGGTGGCGTGTTATCCCGCTATATAATCCGCGCAGGGGATTGTTTTTGCGCTAATTAACGGCCTTTGATGAAATTGCCCGCTTAACCATTTTCTCTACATTGGGAACCATGTTGTCAGGTAACAACACAATGCCTGGGTGGTTCTGTGCGTATACGCGAAAAATTTCATCAGCAAAAGCTTGGCCAATGGCTGATACGCCCTCAAAGTCAAAGATGACGTATTGAAATCTCTCTATACGGGCTAATAATCTTTTCGCTTGAGATCTTGAGACTAGCTTTTCAGTTCCATACTGAGCTAGCCGGACAGGGATAACCGTTTTATTGAACTGAAACTCATCCGGCCCGGCAAAATCATCAAATACGGTTTGAATATTGCGCTCAGAATCCCGGTTTATGAGCATGTAGACTGCCGTGCCAACTTCACTGTCCGTAATATTGGATTCCAGGATATAGTCAAATTCGAAATTGTCATCGTGGCTGAATTTTATACCTCTTGATTCGATTTCAAATTGACCAAATACCCTGGAAGTAAAAAATATTCCCTCACCCGTATGATTGTCCGGGTCAGTTGTCAGTTTCCCTTTTGATAACTCGAACAGGGCTTGGCGCTCATCGCTTAATTCACAAAGCCGTTTGATTTTTCTGAAAATACCTTCGCCATCATCAATCACAAAAATCATGATTTTTTCTTGATCTCTAATGGCAGAGATAAAGATATGCTCACCACTGGAATGGTCAATCACATTATTTACCATTTCAGTAAAACCGTATTGGCATATATCGAATATGTTCTCAGGCAGGCCATCAAATACGAAGGAGAAATGATCTCTCCAAACGCCGTCTTCCGTAAACTCGTTTGTAAGCGGAAACAATGAGTTATGTTTCCTTGAGTCACCCAGAAAATAGCGTTTTCCCTTACCGCTGCCCGTCGAACTTAGCCACCCTTCTTGTTCCAGGCGTTTAATATGATTATTTACCGCCTGGGGGGTAATTGAGAATAAATTGGCAATATGTTTAGAAATATCAGTGGGATGGTGCCTCACATCCCGGACTATTTGGCGCCTGATTTTCTTGCCTCTTTCTCTGTTATTCACTGTGGGTCCTTTAAGATAATTATTTTCTTAAAGGATAAAGTAGGTTTACTTAAAGGACAAGGGACATTTTTTAAGGGGTTCGGCTGTCTTTATTCGTCTTTGTGAAGCCGCCGCCAAGGCAGGCTGGTGGGTTTTAACGCATTCCCGTTGGCTTTGGTCAGCGCAATGTCATAAGCATCGGCCAGGTTCTTCTCGTTGAGTACCGTTTCCGATGATCCTTCTGCGAGGGTGGTGCCTTGATGCAGTAGCTGGAGTCGATGGCAGTAGTGAGCGGCGAGGCTGAGGTCGTGCAGGACGACGATGACAGAGTGGCCGCTTTCGCAGTGTTGTCTCAGCAGGTTCATGACATCGAGCTGATGGGCGGGGTCGAGGGCGGAGACGGGTTCGTCCGCCAGCAGGATGTCGGGCTCGGTGACCAGGGCGCGGGCGAGGAGGACGCGGGCCTGTTCGCCGCCGGAGAGGGTGTTGAAGGCGCGATCTCGGAACGCCAGCAGATCGGTCTGTCGGATGACCCTGTCGATGATCTCCCTGTCCTCGTCTCCCACGGATTGCCAAGGCTCCAGGTGCGGGGTGCGGCCGAGTTCGATGATCCTCTCCACGCTCATGGGCCAGGCGATCTCGCTCAGTTGCTGGAGGTAGGCGATACGCCTGGCCCGCGCTTGGTGGGGGAGGGATTCGACCCCTTGACCGTCGAGGGTGAGCTCGCCGGCGTCTGGCTCGATCACACCGGCGAGGATGCGCAGCAGGGTGCTCTTGCCCGCGCCGTTGGGACCGATCAGGCCCAGCATCTCCCCCGGTTGCAGTGAGATGTCGACACCCTTCAGGATCGGCCGCTGCCCACGGCTGAGGGATAACGCCCTGCCGTTCAACAGACTCATACGCCCCTCCCTCTGTGGTGCAGGATCAGCCAGAGAAAGAAGGGGGCGCCGATGAGGGAGGTGACCACGCCCACCTTGATTTCGCCCTGCACCGGCAGCAGGCGCACGCCCATGTCGGCTAGCATCAGCAGCAGTGCGCCGCCCATGGCGCTGGGGAGCAGCAACCGGCTGGGCTGGTAGCCAACCAGGGGGCGCAGCAGGTGGGGCACCACCAGGCCGATGAAGCCGATGGCGCCGGTGACGGAGATGGCCGATCCCACCGCCAGGGCGACGGCGAGAAAGAGGCGTCTTTTCAGGTTGGGCAGGTCGGCGCCCATGGAGCTGGCGGTCTCTTCCCCCAAGGTGAGCAGATCGAGGGGGCGACCCTGTCGCCAGATCAGCAGCCAGCCCAGCAGGGTGCCGGGGAGGAGAATCCACAGCTCGTTACGGCTGACATTGGCCAGGGAGCCGAGCATCCAGAGGGCGATCTCCTGCACCGCGTAGGGGCTGGGTGCCAGGTTGAGCAGCAGGGAGACCAGGGCCAGGGCGAAGGCGTTGACCGCCACCCCTGCCAGGATCAGGGTGAGGGTGCCCCCGTCGCGACCGGCCAGGAGGTAGGCCGTCAGGGTCGCCAGCAGAGCCCCCGCCATGCCCCCCAATGGCAGTGCGTAGGCGAAGAGGCCGGCGACGCCGAAGTAGAGGGTGATGACAGCACCCAGGGCCGCGCCGCTGGCGCTGCCGACCAGGCCGGGACTGGCCAGGGGATTGCGCAGCAGGGATTGCATCACCGCGCCGCAGAGGCCGAGGGAGGCCCCGGCCAGCAGGGCGACCAGGGTTCTCGGGATGCGCAACTCGGTGAGGATCAGGCTGTAGACGCCGGGTTTTTCGCCGAAGCTCTCCTGCAGTGCCTGCATCAGCGGCAGCGGTTGGCTGCCGATCGTCAGGGAGAGCAGGGCGGTGATGACGATGGCGCCGCCGAGGGAGAGCATCAGCCGGTGTTGTCTGATGGCGGCGATCATCGATCTCTCTCCCTCACTCTCGCCTGCTGCAACAGCGCCACTGCATCGGCCAGCATCGGCCCGGGGCAGATCCAGTACTTGTAGGGTATCTCCACCATGGGATGCTTCGCCAGCAGGCGTTTCAGGGCGGGGTGCTGTAGCTGCCTTTCCGCCAAGGAATCCCCCGAGCCGGTATAGGCAGAGGTGAAGATAGTCTCGGGTTGCCAGTGCAGGACCTTTTCCAGCGGCACCGGGGTATAGCCTTTGACGCCCTGCTGTGCTGCCAGGTTGTGCCAGCCCGCGAGTCGCAGGGCCTCGTCCTGCAGGGTGTCGCTGCCGCTGGTGTAACCGCGGGGTTGCAGGAAGATCGCCGTTGGTGGGTGAGCGGCTTTTGCTGCGCCGGACTGCAGCCGTTGCTGCATCTGTTGTATCAGCGATTCACCCCGCGACCCCTGGCCAAGCCGGGCTGCGAGTTGGCGAATATCCTTAACGATATCGTCGAAGCGATGGCCGAGGGAGAGTTGATGTAGTGGGTAGCCCAGTTGTTTGAGGGTCGTGCGTAGACGTGGATTGGTGTGGGGTGTGACCAGTATCAGATCGGGTTTGAGACGGATGATCTCCTCGGCCCGGGCATGGTTGAGGGGAAAGGCTGCGGCCTCATCCGCCACGAAGGAGCTGTCGGGATCCCGGGAGAGATGGCTGACCGACGCCACCTGTTGGGGGTCGGCCAGCATCAGGAGCAGCTGATCGCTGCAGAGGTTGACCGAGACCACCCGTTGGGGTGGCTCGGCGGCGATAGCCATGCCTGAGATGAGAAACAGTAGTGTGGCGATCACTTTAATCTGCATAACCTATTCGATGCGGTAGTTCAGGGTCAGCCAAAGGTTTCGCTCCGGCGCCGGGAAGAAGGCGGCGCTTCTTATGAAACTGGCATCGAATCCGACAGCGCCGGCATTCGAGTACTGTTTATCGAGCAGATTATCGATCCGAAGGCCGATGCGCCAGGGGCCGGTGGTGAATTGAGCGCCGAGATTGAGGACGCCATAACCGGGTAGCATTTCAAAGCTGTTGCCGAAATCGCCTCCTAACACCCGCTGATTGCTGAAGAGGCCTTCGGCGAAGAGGTTCCACTTGGCGGACAGGCGCCAGTCTCCAGACACCTGGCCGGTTCGCGCTGCCACCAGAGGTATGCGGTTCCCGTCGAAGGGGCCGTCGGTGATGCGGGGGTCGGTGTAGGTGAGGCTGCCGTTCAACGTGATATCGGGACGGAGCTGCCAGCTGCCCTCCAGCGTGGCGCCTTCGCGTCGTGTCTCGTCCAGGTTGATATTGCTGAGGCCGGATGTGTCGAAGCTGATCTCGTTGTCGAGGTTGAGCCGGTAGATCACCAGTTTGGCGTTGAAGCCGGCCCGGCGCCACTCGGCGCCTGCCTCTTGGGAGATACCGGTCTGATTCTCCAGTCCCACCGGCTGGCCGAAGACCGGGTTGGTATGTTCGTCCACGGTGGCAAAGCGGAAATTTTCATCGACACGAATGAACAGGCGCAGATTTTCGTTCGGTCTCAGACTGATACCCAAAGAGCCGGCGTTGAAACTGTCGTCCAGCTGATCATCTGTTGTGCTGGTCTCGATACGGTTATCAACCGAAGTGCGGCGAATGCCTGTGGTCACGGAGATGCGGTTGGTGGCGGGGATGGCCAGTTGGAGATATAGCGCATCCACGGATTGATCGAGCAGTTGTGGGCCGAAGCTGGTGCGCAGGGTATAGTCAGTCCGCTCCAGGTCGGCGCCTGCGGTCACATGCATTTCACCAGTGGATAGCGGGTACACGCCCACGAAGCGGGGATTGAAACCCTTGACCACTCTATCTTGGGTCGAGAGCGTACCGGGGAAAGCGCGGAAACTGGTTTGAAACTCCCGATCATTGTCACGGCGTGTCAGCTCACCCTCGAAGGTCCAGTGAGCCCCCAGGGCCTGTTGCAGTCCGAGTCGGCTAACATTTGATGCCGTATCGCTGAAGTCTCCGGCATAGGCTGCGACCGACTGTCTACGATCCTGTGCCATCTCATCGGCAAAGAGTGAGCCTGGCAGTTGCTGATGGTGATCGATCTGTTGCTGTTCGAAGAAGACACCACCGTTCTGATATTGATAGTCGAACCGCAGATTGAAGTCCTTGCGATCGGTTTCGTTGTTGTCGCGGTAGTTGTCGCTCTTGCGCTGTTTTGCGGAGAAGCGATAGGCCAGCCCGTTATCCAGACGGTTGCTGATGTCGGCATAGCCTTCGCGTCCCTTGTAGCTGCCGGCGGCGGCAGCGATGTTGGCGGAGAAAGCGTCAGGCTCACGGGTGATGATGTTCACCATGCCGCCCACTGCCTGGTTGCCGTAGAGCGTACCGGCGCTTCCCTGGACGATTTCGACCCGCTCCACCCGGCGCATGTCGATGGTGTTGAGGTCTGGTGCGGCGATGTCGCTGGGATTGTTCAGTCGCCGTCCGTCTACCAGGATCAGGATGTTGGATCCTGCTGTGGGCCCGAAGCCCCGCATGTCGATGGTGGCCTGGCTGCCGTCGCCGTAGAGGCTGTTGATCTGGATGCCGCTGCGGGACTGCAGCAGCTGTTGCAGGTTTTGTGCGCCACTCTGTTCGATCTCATCCCGATCGATCACGGTAATGCTGGCAGGAGTTTCGATGCTTTTCTGTTCCGTGCGTGAGGCACTGATAACAATGGTGGGTAGATGAAATGCCGCCTGTAGTGGCAGGTTCGAAAACAGTAACAGGCCGGCTGTAAAGCAGCGGCTTCTTCTTGGATATTTCACGATTGACTCCCGGTGACGCACACCCGCGTCGATAGTTGGATTAGGGTGTGTTCAATGGGAGAGGAGGCATGGCGAGGTCTGAAAGAGACAGCTGTGCCTCTATGTCGCCCACCGCAACACAGTGTTTTACCCAGGTCGGTATCCGGACTCACAGACTGGTTTCACCCGATGCAGCGCCTGAAACCACAGTGGCCTATCGCGGCATCTTGTCTGCTTACCGTTGCGGGGCAGTGCAGGCATCTCACCTGCTTCCCGTTTAACCCGGATGACTCCGGGCACCTGCGGCAGGTGGCAAAGCTACAGCCATTGTCTTTTAGGGTCAAGTCAGAGGGGTTGTTATTGATGGCATGAGATGTGGATTTTGCTTGGGTTATACTGCCGTGATTTCAATGGCAAAGATTGTTGAGAATGTCTGATAAGGCTACAACGTGTAGGTTGGGCCGACGAAGGAGGCCCAACATCAGGGTCGAGACATTCCAACAGTTGTCGGTACAAGGGTGTGGTGTGTTGGGCCTCCTTTGTCGGCCCAACCTACGGTGGCCCTGTTCACTTTAAAGGTTCGATTGGAATTTCTTATTGATGATCATCTATCTGCATGGCCTCAATAGCGCAGGCACTTCAGGCAAGGCGGCAGTGCTTCGCCGGCAACTGGCTCCCATCGAGGTAGTCAGTCCTACCTACCCGGCGCAGTCGGCAGCGGAGGCAGTGACGATTCTGAGCAGTGAGCTGGAGCCTCTGTTGCAACACAACGAGCCGAGGATTCTTGTGGGCAGTTCAATGGGTGGGTTCTACGGCGCCTGGTTGGCGCGTCGAGTGAAAGCGCATCACCTGGTTATGATCAATCCCGCTCTCAAGCCCTGGGCATTATTGCAACAGGTGGAGGGCTGGCAGTACAACGAAGCCAAGGATGAGCGCTACTATCTCTCATCCGAGATGATAGCGGCGACACAGGCATATCAGACCCTGCCAACAGAAGTTGGTGTGCCGGTTACCCTGCTGCTGGACAAGGGAGACGAACTGATCGATTACCGCGAAGCGGAAGAGAGCTATCGGGGGTGGGCAGATATTCATCTCTTCGAGAGAGGGAGTCACGCCTTTGAACACATGGATGAGGCGGTGGCGATTATCGGTGAGATTCACCGTTCTCTAGGGAAGCTCTGAACGAATCCATCGATTGAGGGATAATGGTGCACATTCTAGGCCAATCATTATATAGACCCCATGAAGCAAGCAACT
>JAHXHT010000104.1 GCA_025656435.1 Candidatus Thiodiazotropha sp. (ex Gloverina cf. vestifex)
GAAATGCACTGTTTTTCTTCGCTCATGGCAGTTTTGAAGCAAGCGAGAGGAAACGTTCGCTGACAAACGATTCGTTCAGAGCTTCCCTAATGAGGCCCTGATTCTGGCTGAATCTATCGGCTTTCCCGTGGCGATGAAGATCTATTCTCCCGATATCTCACACAAATCAGATGCGGGGGGCATTCGGTTGAATATCAACAATGCCCAAGTCGTGCGCAGTACCTATCGGGATCTCATCGAACAGGTCAAAGAGCGGCGCCCCGAGGCCAAGATAGAGGGTGTCACCGTTGAATAGATGCATCAAAGCCCGAATGGAAGGGAACTGCTGATCGGCATCATCAGGGACCCGGTGTTTGGTCCTGTCATCAGTTTTGGCAGTGGCGGAACCGCGGTGGAAGTGATGGGTGACTCTGCAATTGCCCTGCCCCCACTCAACCGACGCCTGGCCCTCGATTTGGTCAATCGCACCAAGGCGGCAAAAATGCTTTCTGATTTCCGCCATATGCCGGCAGCCAATTGTGAGGCCCTCATTGATGTGCTGCTGCGCGTTTCAACCATGGCATGTGAACTTCCCTGGATTCAGGAGATGGACATCAATCCCCTGATTCTCGATGAAAACGGCGCAGTTGCAGTGGACGCACGAATTGTGGTCAATTTCCCCCGTCCATCAACCGACCCCTACCACCACCTGGCGATTCATCCCTACCCAGTCAATCTGGTCAACCATCTACAACTTCCCAATGGTACGAACATCGTGATACGACCGATTCGCCCGGAAGATGTGGACCTGGAACAGAATTTCACCCGTCAGCTTTCTGATGAAGCCAAATATTTCCGCTTCATGAGTTCCGTCCAGGAGTTGACGCAGGATATGTTGATGCGCTTCACCCAGATCGACTATCACTATGAAATGGCACTAATTGCGGTGATGGAAGCCGGCACCCACGAAGTTGAGCTAGGCGTGGCGCGCTATGTCACTAATCCGGACAAAAAGAGCTGTGAGTTTGCTCTGGTTGTATCTGATAAATGGCAACGTCAGGGCATCGGCCACAAATTGATGCATCAGCTGATGGAGATCGCTCGTGATCGAGGATTGGAGAAAATGGAGGGAGAGGTACTCAGCAACAATTTTAAGATGCTGGACCTGATGAAATCACTCTACTTCCGCATCTCCACCTCTCCGGAGGACAGCGGTATCAAACAGGTAGTCGTCGACTTGTAAAATGCCTGGCATCGGTGTTTTCAAGAAAACCCTTGCCTGACAGGCAAAAAAAGCCGCCCTACCATAAGGAAGGGCGGCTTTTTCAGGTCTCGATATAACGAGCGTGTTTTTATACCTTCTCTTTGATTCGTGCTGCCTTACCGGTGCGACCACGCAGATAGTAAAGTTTGGCGCGGCGTACATCACCCCGACGGGTCACCTCGATATCGGCAACGCCAGGACTGTAAGTCTGAAAAACACGTTCCACACCTTCACCATGGGATATTTTCCGTACGGTGAATGCAGAGTTGAGACCGCGGTTCCGCTTGGCGATGACGATACCTTCAAATGCCTGCAGACGCTCACGTTGGCCCTCTTTCACCCGCACCTGAACAATCACGGTATCACCGGGACCAAAATCGGGAACCTCGCGGCCCATCTGTTCGGCGTCGAGTACTTCGATGATATTGCTCATGGTCTATTGCTCCTGTACTTGCTCAGCGTCTCCCGACGCGGCACTAATTTCAGCTAAAAACTTCTCTTCTTCAGCCGTCAATTGACGACCCTGTAACAGATCCGGTCGACGCTTCATGGTCTGCAGTAATGCCTGTTGCAACCGCCAGCGTCTAATGGCGTCATGATTGCCGCTCTGTAGTACGGCCGGCACCTTCATGCCATCTATCTCATCCGGGCGGGTATAGTGTGGACAATCCAGCAACCCGTCCATGAAAGAATCCTGTTCTGCAGAATCCGCATCACCCAACACACCGGGTAAGAGACGAATTACCGCATCCAATATCGTCATGGCGGCCAATTCACCGCCACTCAAAACGTAGTCGCCAATGGACCACTCTTCATCGACATACCGTGTAATCACGCGCTCGTCGATGCCTTCGTAGCGGCCGGCAATCAGCATCAGAGGCTCACCTTTGGCGGCAAAGTCTCTGGCAGCCTGCTGATCGAACCGTCGCCCCTGGGGACTCAGGTAGATCACTCTGGCGCCCGGATTCTCCGCTTTGGCCAAGGTAATTGCCTGTTGCAACGGCTCATACTTCATCACCATACCTGGACCACCGCCATAGGGCCGGTCATCCACTGTCCGGTGCACATCCATGGTGTAGTCCCTGGGATTCCAGAGCTTCAACTCTGCCAATCCCTTATCGATGGCCCTGCCTATCACGCCCTCGCCTGTCAAGGCGTCGAACATGGACGGCATCAGTGTGATGACATCAAAGCGCATTGCTGTCAGAAGTCCGGATCCCAGTCCACGACCATTCGCCCTGATGGCAAATCCACTTCCTGTACCGCTTCACCCATGGTGTATGGAATCAGCCGTTCGCGGTCATCACCCTTGACCACTAATACATCGTTGGCGCCTGTCTCAAGGAGATGGGAAACCACACCAAAATCGATTCCCTGCATATTCTCGACCCGTAATCCCTCCAGGTCGGTCCAGTAATATTCACCAGGCTTGAGTTTGGGGAGTTGCTCGCGACTGACCGCGATATCAATCCCCACCAACTCCGCCGCCTGGTCACGGTCATTGCAACCCTTGAGGTGTGCAACAACGCTTTTGCCTTGTTTCTGTCCCGCGGCCAGTGTGTGTGCTTGCCAGCCCTCAGCCTTCTTGAGGTACCAGGTCTTGTAGTCGAGTATCCTTTCCCTCGGCAAGGTGTGAGAGAAGACCTTGACCCAACCCCTGACACCAAATAGGCCAGAAACCCGGCCTATGATGATCATCTCGTTGTTCGACATTTCCCTTCAATCCGCCGCTGCAGGCCAAGACCTAAGACGGAAAAGTGGGCAGTTGAATTCAGACAGCGGCTTGTTTTGCGGCCTGTTTCAGCAGTGTCGAAACACGCTCACTGGGCTGAGCACCTTTGGATATCCAGTGCTCTACCCGGTCCTGATCCACGCGCAGCCCCTCTTCTCCGCCCACAGCGATGGGATTGAAAAAGCCCAGACGCTCGATATAGCGGCCGTCGCGCGCATTACGGCTGTCAGTCACCACAATGTGGTAAAAAGGCCGCTTTTTCGCGCCAGTTCTTGAGAGGCGAATGGTTACCATGTCGTATCCTTAAATATTCGTTGACACACCAGCGGAAACCCGCCGACGGGAAACCGCGCATTATAGCCAACTTTTTAGCAAAGTGAAGCGTTAAAATGATTTTGAATGCTGAATTGTGAATTATTGGGCTCGCTACGCTCACACCTGATTTAAACGGGGCGTGTGCAATGCACACTCATCCAATTAAAAACTCATAATTAAAAATTCATAATTAAATCAAATAGTTGCGCTTAAAATGGGAACCCACCCCCCCCACCGGGCGGCATACCGCCACCTGGGAAATTCCCACCCATGCCGCGCATCATCTTCTTCATGCCGCCGCCTTTCATTTTCTTCATCATCTTCTGCATTTGGGTGAATTGCTTGAGCAGTTTGTTCACATCCTGCACTTGGGTACCCGATCCGTTGGCAATTCGCCGCTTGCGGGAGCCCTTGATGACAGCGGGAAAGTCTCTCTCATGGGGAGTCATGGAGTTGATGATGGCGATTAAGCGGCCGATCTCCTTATCGTTAACCTGATTTTTCACATGATCCGGCAGGTTGCCCATACCCGGCAGCTTGTCCAGCAAACCGCCGATGCCGCCCATATTGGCCATCTGCAGCATCTGCTCCTTGAAATCCTCCAGATTGAAGCGCTTGCCTTTCTGTAGCTTTTTCGCCAGTTTGGCGGCCTTGTCCTGATCGACCTTGCGGGTGACTTCCTCGACCAGACTGAGTACGTCACCCATGCCCAGTATCCGGGATGCGATACGATCGGGATGGAAGGCCTCCAGGGCATCAATTTTCTCACCGACACCGATGAACTTGATCGGTTTTCCGGTGATCTGCCGGATCGAGAGTGCTGCACCGCCTCGGGCGTCACCATCCGCCTTGGTGAGAATCACACCAGTCAGTGGCAATGCCTCATTGAAGGCCTTGGCGGTATTCGCCGCATCCTGCCCAGTCATGCTATCGACGACAAAGAGCGTTTCCACCGGATCGACAGCCTGATGGAGCTGTTTGATCTCATCCATCATCTGCTCATCCACATGCAGACGGCCTGCGGTGTCGATGATCAGGACCTCGGTAAAGCTCCGTTTCGCTTCATTCAATGCGCGACGTGCAATATCCACCGGTTTCTGATCCCCGGCACTGGGAATGAACTCGGCATTCACCTCCTTTGCCAGGGTCTGCAGTTGTTCGATGGCGGCTGGACGGTAGACGTCACAACTAACGACGGAGATTTTCTTTTTGCCCTGCTGCTGTAACCAGAGGGAGAGCTTGGCCACACTGGTGGTCTTACCAGAGCCCTGGAGACCTGCCATCAGGATCACGGCGGGAGGTTGTGCAGCAAGATCGAGCGACTCGTTGGCCTCGCCCATCACCTTGACCAATTCGTCGTTGACGATCTTGATCAGGGTCTGACCGGGTGTGAGGCTCTTCATCACGGCCTCACCCGAGGCCTTCTGTTTCACCTGCTCGACAAAATCGCGCACCACCGGCAGCGCCACATCAGCCTCAAGCAGCGCCATGCGGACTTCCCGCATGGTATCTTTGATGTTCTCTTCCGAGAGTCGGCCCTGCCCTCTTAGATTGGTGAGAACCTTACCCAGTCGTTCTGTCAGATTGTCAAACATGGTCTTTTCTGAATGGTCCTGGAAACAACAAGAGGGCGATTATATATCAGCCGGTATCAAATCACCGCCGCCAGATGCCATTTAGTGACGATGTGGGGAATCTTGTTAGATACCCCCAGGCTGTCGTTTAACCCAATCCCTTTCCCACCCCAGGCCAAATATGCGAATATCGCCGCTGACGCTCATCTGATTCGAGGAATCGTAGGAACTTGACCGCTTTATTCGCCATTCTTGCCTATCTCGCTGCCGGCAGCGTCATTGCGCTGAGGCTGTTTCGCAATCCTGCCAATGCCAGCCCACCCCGCTCTCTGGCTCTGGCCCTGGGGTTTGTCGGCGTAACACTGCACGCAATCCCGCTTTATCAGAATATGGTTTCTGCCAGCGGGCTCAATATGGGGGTCTTCAACGCGCTCTCTCTGATCGCCTGGACAATCACCCTGCTGCTACTGATCTCCAGCCTCAGCAAACCGGTGGAGAATCTTGCAATCGCCATCATGCCGATTGCTGCAATAGCTATCTATCTGGACAGTCGTTATCAAACCGTACACTTTCTCACCGACCAGATTTCTACCGGCCTGACCACCCATATTCTGGTTTCCATGTTGGCCTACAGTCTGTTTACACTCGCCAGCGTGCAAGCCGTTTTGTTGGCTATTCAGGATCACCACCTGCGTCAGCGCCATCCCGGGGGATTTATCCGAGCTCTGCCACCCCTGCAGACCATGGAGAACCTGCTGTTCGAGATGATCGGGGTGGGATTCGTGCTGTTGAGTCTGGCCCTGTTGTCGGGCTTTGCCTTTCTGGAGAATATGTTTGAGCAGCACCTGGCACACAAGACGGTGCTGTCAATCATTGCCTGGCTGGTCTTCGGCGCTCTGCTATGGGGCCGCTACCGCTTCGGCTGGAGAGGTCAGAAGGCGCTGATCTGGACGTTGACGGGATTCGTGGTTTTGATGCTGGCCTATTTCGGCAGCAAAGTGGTCATAGAGCTTATTCTGGGCTGAATCAGCCCCGGTAGGCTTTTCCGGCTTTGCGACCCTGATGGATCTGTCGCAGGTTGTCTGCCAGCTCTTCCTTACCCTCAATACTAAGGGTCTCTATCTCTTTATCGAGTGCCTGAATCTCCTGCAGGATACCGATATTCTGCTGGGCCATGTCCGGTTCCGCATTGTTGACCCATTCGTGAAACAGGCGAAGGCGTTCTGCTCCGAGTACGGCCACTTCTTCCCAAGCACCCGCTTTGACCAGTTCAAGCATCCGGCGAGTCATCTCCAGACCCTGTTTGAGCTGGCTGTCCATCAGGCGGCGGAGGGATTTCCTGCGTTGGAGGCAGGCTGTTTCACCTCATCGGGAATGGCATCCCAGGCAGATTTGATTTCGAGTAGAAGAGAGCTGACTTCATCGAGGATCGCAATATCGTTGCTGACATTGGACTCAGCCAACCGGCGCACCATATAGGCGTAGAGACTGTCGAGGTTGTTCGCCATCTCGCCGCCCTCTTCCAGATTGAGGCTACCGCGCAATCCGTCGATGATGGAGATCGCCCAGTTGATGTGATTCCCCTTGGCCTCGTACTCCTTGCGGCCCATATGACCTTTGGCCGTGGCGACTTTCTCCAGCGCTCCCTCCATCAGCATCTGGACAAGACGATGTGGGCTGGCAAAGGCGACTTCGGAACCGACAGCAACCTTACCGTACTGCTGTGCGCCACGTTTTTGATTCAGGGTCATAGGTAATTCTCGTCTGGTTATTTGACTATAGCGCATCCCTGATGGATGCCGTCTCACTCATGTCACAGAAAATGTTCAATTGTTGTTGTTACCCGGGATCAGGTTACTCAGCGAGTCCAACTGCCCCGTCAGCCACTGACTGGTTGATTGCAACTGGCCGAGCAGCGTATCCAACGCTGTATATTGAGCACGATAACGTCGTTCAGTCAGCTCCAGCCCTGTACTGCATTCTCTCGATCTGGTCATTGGCGGAATCGACCCGGCTATTCAGCCCATCCTCGCGGGCATCGATCAGACCTGATGTACTCAGCATACTATCCATCAGAGAGTCCATGCGGGCAGCCAGGCCATTATCCTCGTTGGTAAAGAGATCCACCAATGCTCCCCTGTCGGTTTCCAGGGCTGAGGTCAACTCGGCACTGTCGAATGAGAGCGTACCATCCTTCTCGAAGGTGATTCCCGCTTGAGAGGCATACTTGAAGGCACCATCCACACCGGCGCTGCCACCCATGATAGAACGAACCTGATTCTCAATCAGTCTCAAGGTAGCATCACCATTGAGCTCACCGTTTCGTAGTTCGGCAATCGATGACATCAGTGAATTGTAACTCTCCACCAGGCCGCTCACAGCGCCGGAGATAGACTCGGCATCCCGGCTCACAGTCAGCTGGGAAGTGGCGGTTGTTTCGGCCAGCAGTTGAATGGAGACACCCTCGATGGCGTCATCGATAGTGTTGCTGCTGCGCGAGATGACATAGGTATTATCGATAGTGATCTGCGCATCATCGGCTGCCTGGATTTGTGCCATCCCCAAAGGATCGGCAATCGCGCCGCCCAGATCATCGGTAAAGGCAACAGAGATCTGGTTATCCAGACCGGTGCTCTCACTGGTCAGCACCAGATGGACACTGGTGTCGCTCTCCTGAACGATACCGGCAGAGACACCCACATTGTCTGTCGCCTCATTGATCAGGTCCTGAATCGAGGAGAGGCTGCGTGCACCGATATCGACGGTAAAGCTCTCGGTACCGATGGTAATGGTCATCTGATCACCGGCGTTACCTACCAGCGTGCTGCTGTTGGCAATCACGGTTGTGGAGCCCAGCTTGTGGGCAGCCGCCAGATTATCGACACTGCAAGCGTGTCGCTACCTCGTGAAAGATTTTGGGACATCCGAGTCCCCAAAATCGACTCGCCAACGCGACAGCCGTTATGCCCCGACCGT
>JAHXHT010000105.1 GCA_025656435.1 Candidatus Thiodiazotropha sp. (ex Gloverina cf. vestifex)
GGACGGTCGGGGCATAACGGCTGTCGCGTTGGCGAGTCGATTTTGGGGACTCGGATGTCCCAAAATCTTTCACGAGGTAGCGATACGCTTGAATAAATGTTGAACGCAGAATCCCCATCCGTTTCTCACCGTTCTTCTCCTTCTCCCGCCAAACATCATAGGCTGAACAGACCTCACCGTCGGTATCCGCCAACAGCGTTACTGTCAGCCCGTGTTTATCGCGGAAAGCGGCATGGCTGATGCAATTATCACGACTGATGCCGATCACTTGCGTCTCAAGACTGGCGAACTCCTCCATCAGATCGGAAAGCTCCACCGCTTCGATGGTACAACCCGTCGTATCATCCTTAGGGTAGAAGTAGATCACCAGATGGCTTTTGCCCAGGTATCCGTCCGAACTGATCATATGCATATCGGCGTCCGGTAGTACAAGTACAGGGGCCTTGTCTCCAGGCTTGAGCATGTTATCACCTCAATTTTCTAATTATCGTCTTGGGTCGTTTGGAAGACTGGAAGATAGTTGACAGTGTCCGAGCAGGTCAACCTCCGATTTTTTACCCCAAGCCCGCTAAACCCTACCTAAAAGCACTCGAGCAGGCCAAGGTAGGCAGACCTAAATAGAAGATGCATAATAGGGGATACGTTGGTCGGAATTTCATAGACTTCCGACACTTAATTTATTGACCGCCGCAATCGCGGCGGTTGTCGTCTCAAAGGGCGGCAGTTGCAGGACTACGCAAGCACGTGAAGGCAAATCAACATGTATGATGACTTCTACAAGCTCAATGGAAAACCGTTTCAGCTGACACCTGATCACAAGTTTTTCTTCAACAGCAAGGGCCACAATCGTGCCATGGCTTATTTGCGTTATGGCCTGGAGCAGGGTGAAGGCTTCATCGTCATCACCGGCGGTGTGGGTACCGGAAAAACCACACTGGTGCGCAATCTGTTTGATGAGCTCAGTGGCATGAATGTCATGGCCGCTCAATTGGTTACCACTCAGGTCGACCCGGATGACATGCTGCGCATGGTATCTGCCTCATTCGGCTTGGCTCACGAGGGCCTCAACAAGGCAACTCTGCTGCACAATCTCGAGGCAATTGCGCGGGCTCGTCACGCCGAAAGCAAACAGATGTTGCTGGTGGTGGACGAGGCGCAGAACCTGCCTGCCAGATCCGTCGAAGAGTTACGCATGCTGTCCAATTTTCAGGTGGATAATCGGGCACTGGTGCAGACCTTTCTGCTGGGTCAGGAGGAATTCAAACGCACCCTGCAGAGCCCGGGTATGGAGCAGGTGCGTCAACGCATCATCGCCTCCTACCACTTGGAACCTCTGAGCCCGGACGAGACAGAAAAATATATTCTGCACCGTCTGCAATTGGTCGACTGGCAAGAAGATCCTACCTTTGACGAAGGGGTCTTCCGTATGATTTACGAGTTCACCGGTGGTGTGCCACGCCGCATCAACGCCATGTGCGACCGCCTGATGCTATACGGCTGCCTGGAAGAGCTGCACCACCTGGAAAAGGATGCGGTGCTCTCTGTCATGCAGGAACTGGAACAGGAGGTCAGCTTCGATCCCCTGCCCGGTGAGGCCGATACGCAGCCATCACCTGCCACACCGGAAGCACCCCTGGCATCGGTCTCTCCTTTACACCCCAGTGGGAACAGCACTGGCACCGGACAGACAGCAACCGTACAACGTCCATCTTCAGAGCCCATGCCCCATGCGGATGAGTTGATCTATCGGATTCAGGAGCTGGAGAAGGAACTGGACGGGCTCAAGCAGACCATGAGAAATGAACAGAAGCTCCTCCGCAAAGCCATTTTACTGCAAATGGATCTGGACGAGTTCGAAGACTTCAAGTAGACAGCTTGCAGAGAGGTACGATCAGTCCAGCGCTGGGCCGATGATGGCCTCAAGTGGCTCGAATCCTCTTGCCTCCAAGGCCTCGGCTATATCTTCCCAACGGCAATCCTCGTTGCATTCTTCCGCTTGGGCGATGATGCCGGTAGCGAAACGATAGGCCTCGTTGCGATCCAGGTCATAGGGGATTTTAAGCAAGCGAATCCGTTCGAATTTTGCACTTGGCAAGACCATCAACTGATCGTTCATAACTTCTCCAGTCACATTACTGACTCGTGGCTTACATCGAATATATCGTTCCATGATAGACGAAAACACCCCCATTCAGAGGGTTGCGACTCAATACACCGGCAAATCACTGCTTCCCATCAGGTATTGATCCACAGCACGGGCGCATTGCCTGCCCTCACGGATGGCCCAGACCACAAGCGACTGACCACGGCGCATATCTCCTGCGCTATAGACGCCATCGATAGAGGTCTTATAAGCATTAGCACCTTCAGTGGCAGCCTTCACGTTGCCGCGACCATCCAGCTCAATACCGAGCTCTTCCACCATGCCTTCATGCACCGGATGGACAAAACCCATCGCCAGCGTCACCAGTTCAGCCTTGAGCTGGAACTCAGAACCAGCCACCTCCGACATCTGCCAGCCGCCTTTTTCATCCTTATTCCACTCGACCTTGATGCAGTTCACGCCGGTCACATTACCCTGTCCATCGTCCACAAAAGACTTGGTGGCCACTTGCCACATCCGCTCACACCCCTCTTCCTGAGAGCTGGAGGTACGCATACGATTGGGCCAGTTAGGCCAGGTAAGGCCTTTATCCTCGTTCTCCGGCGGTTTCGGCAGGATCTCCAGCTGGGTCACAGAAGCTGCACCATGTCGATTCGAGGTGCCGATACAGTCGGAGCCGGTATCACCGCCTCCGATGACCACAACATGCTTGCCTTCTGCGGAGATAAAGTCCTCCACCGTGTCGCCCTGTACGCGATGACTATTTTTGCGGAGAAAATCCATCGCAAAGTGAACGCCGTTCGACTCACGACCGGGGATAGGCAGATCACGGGGTTTTTCCGCACCACCTGTCAGCACCACCGCATCGAACTCCTCAAGCAACTGCTTGACAGGAAAGTCCACACCGATATGGGTATTCGTCTTGAATTCAACACCTTCGGTACGCATCTGGGCCATACGTCGGTCAATAATCTTTTTATCCAGCTTGAAGTCAGGTATGCCGTAACGCAGCAGGCCGCCAATGCGATTCTGCTTTTCATACAACACCACCGCATGACCGGCACGAGCCAACTGCTGCGCTGCTGCCATACCTGCAGGGCCTGAACCAACCACAGCCACACGCTTGCCACTCTTGTGCTCAGCGATCTGCGGCTTCACCCAACCCTCCTGCCAGGCCTTCTCGATGATGCTGTACTCAATCGTCTTGATAGTGACCGGTTCGTCTTCCAGGTTTAGCGTGCAGGAAGTCTCACAAGGGGCAGGACAGATGCGCCCTGTGAACTCCGGGAAGTTGTTAGTGGTGTGCAAAACCTCGATCGCAGCACGCCAGTCGCCACGGTAGACCAGGTCGTTCCAGTCAGGAATGATGTTGTTGACCGGACAACCCTGGTGACAGAAGGGAATGCCACAGTCCATGCAGCGGGCACCTTGCTGGCTGACGCCTTCATCCGACATGGGAATGACGAACTCACTGTAGTGCGAGATCCTGTCCGCAGCCGGCGCGTAGGTTCTGTCCTGACGAGCAATATCTTTGAAACCTGTTGGCTTACCCATAATTAGCGGCTCCCCTTACTGACTGCTGAGGCGACACTCTTCTGTTGCGCCTGCATCTCTTTCAAGGCACGTCGGTACTCTACCGGCATGACTTTGACAAATTTCGGCAGATAAGCTTCCCAGTTATCGAGGATACGCTTAGCCACTTCTGAGTTGGTGTAGTGAAGATGCTTTTCTATTAGCTGCTTGAGTCTGAGTGCATCGTAGCGGGTCATATCATGGCTGAGATCCACCATGCCGTGGCTTTCGAGATCGCCACCCTGGTGATCCAGCACTTCCAGCGCGATATCCTCATCTTCGATGGGTTCCAGCTCTACCTGAGCCAGATTGCAGCGATCGGAGAAATCTCCCTGTTCATCCAGCACGTAGGCGATACCGCCTGACATGCCAGCGGCAAAGTTACGTCCGGTAGGTCCGAGGCAGACCACAATGCCTCCGGTCATGTACTCACAGCCATGATCCCCTACGCCTTCGATAACAGCCGTAGCACCTGAGTTACGCACACAGAAACGCTCACCCCCAACGCCACGGAAGTAGCATTCGCCATTGATGGCGCCATAGAGCACCGTGTTACCCACGATGATGTTCTCTTCCGCTTTACCGATTTTCGACGCGGCTGGCGGGTAGATCACCAGCCGTCCACCAGACAACCCCTTGCCGACATAGTCATTACCTTCGCCTGACAGCTCCAACGTGATGCCTTTGGCTACCCAGGCGCCGAAAGACTGGCCTGCTGTGCCATTGACCTTGATATAGACGGTGTCATCAGGCAGGCCCGCATGGCCATACTTCTCAGCCACCCGACCGGAGAGCATGGTGCCGAACGTTCTGTTGTAGTTGTGAATGTCGATGTCGATCTTTACCGGCTCACCCTTCTCGATTGCCGGCTGTGCCCGCTCGATAAGGACCTTATCCAATGCCTTGTCGAGACCGTGGTCCTGGACCTCACAATTGTAGATAGCAACGTTGTCTGCCGCCTGCGGTTTGCGCAACAGCCGACTGTAGTCCAGTCCCTTTGCCTTCCAGTGGTTGATGGCTTTGCGCATGTCGAGCCGATCCATCTGCCCGACCATCTCATTCCAACTGCGATAGCCGAGCTTGGCCATCAACTGGCGGGCTTCTTCTGCCACAAAGAAGAAGAAGTTGATTACATGTTCCGGCTCACCTGTGAAGCGCTTGCGCAATTCCGGATCCTGCGTCGCAATACCCACTGGGCAGGTATTCAGATGACACTTACGCATCATCAGGCAACCCTCAGCAATTAGCGGAGCGGTGGCGAAACCGATCTCATCCGCGCCCAAGAGGGCGGCAATAATCACATCCCGGCCGGTACGCATACCCCCGTCAGCCTGCACTGCAATACGTCCACGCAACTGGTTCAGCACCAGCGTCTGATGGGTCTCGGCCAGGCCGATCTCCCAGGGCGAACCGGCATGCTTGATCGAGGTCAGCGGGCTGGCACCCGTACCCCCATCGTAACCGGAGATAGTCACATGATCCGCATGGGCCTTGGAGACGCCTGCGGCAACAGTGCCCACGCCCACTTCAGACACCAGCTTGACTGAGATCCGCGCCTTGGGATTGGCATTTTTCAGATCGTGGATCAGCTGGGCCAGATCCTCGATGGAATAGATGTCGTGATGAGGTGGCGGCGAGATCAGGCCGACGCCCGGTGTGGAATGACGCACCCGGGCAATCTGCTGGTTGACCTTATGACCCGGCAGCTGACCACCCTCGCCTGGCTTGGCGCCCTGAGCCATCTTGATTTGGATGTCATCAGCATTCACCAGATACTCGGTGGTCACACCGAACCTACCCGAAGCAACCTGCTTGATGGCGGAGCGTTCAGGATTGCCAGAACCATCTGTCAACGGGTTGAAACGCTCCGGCTCTTCACCACCCTCGCCCGTATTGGACTTACCACCAATCGCGTTCATCGCCTTGGCAAGGGTTGAATGCGCTTCATAGGAGATTGAGCCAAAAGACATGGCACCAGTAGCGAAACGTTTGACGATTTCGCTGGCCGGCTCCACTTCATCCAAAGGAATCGGCTGCTCTGCCCACTTGAACTCGAACAGGCCACGCAGTGTCAGCAGAATCTCATTCTGCTCATTAATTGCCTTGGCGTAATCTTGATAAGTATTCCAATCATTACTGCGCACCGAATGCTGTAACTTGGCAATGGTCTCAGGTGTCCAGTTATGATCTTCGCCACGCAGACGATAGGCATAGTCACCACCCACGTCCAGATGACGCTTATAGATCTGCTGATCGCCATACGCCTTGTCATGCCATTTCACGGCTTCTGCCGCGATCTCGTTGAGTCCGGCACCCTCTATCGTCGTGGTGGTACCGGTAAAATAGGCATCGATAAGTGAACTTGAGAGTCCTACCGCATCGAAAATCTGTGCGCCACAGTAGGATTGATAAGTTGAGATGCCCATCTTCGACATCACTTTCTTCAATCCCTTACCAACCGCTTTGATATAGCGTTTCTGGGCCTCGGCAAATGTCAGCTCTTCCGTCAGTGACGGTAATTCGCTCTGAATGGTGTCGAATGCGAGATAGGGATTGACCGCCTCGGCTCCATATCCCGCCAGGGTGGCGAAATGGTGTATTTCGAGGGCAGCACCGGTCTCCAGTACCAGGCCTGATTCGGTCCTCAGACCCTTGCGAATCAGGTGATGATGTACCGCTGAAGTTGCCAATAATGCTGGGATGGCAATATTGTCCGCATCCACTCTTCGGTCGGAGAGGATCAGAATATTGTAGCCTTCTCGCACCTTCTGCTCCGCCAGCTCACAGAGTGCATCCAGCGCCGCTTTCATGCCTGATGCGCCATCGGCTACGGGGTAAGTGGTATAGAGGGTCCTGGTCCGGAAAGCACCGGCCGTGTTGTCTTCGATATGGCGTATGCGCTCCAGATCTTCATTGGTCAATACCGGTTGACTGACCTCCAGACGCATATGGGCACCCGCATCGGCCAGGTTCAACAAGTTGGGACGTGGTCCGATTAAACTGACCAGCGACATGACCAACTCCTCTCGGATCGGGTCAATCGGAGGGTTGGTCACCTGGGCAAAATTCTGCTTGAAATAGGTGGAGAGGTGCTTGGCCCTGAGAGAGAGCACCGACGGCGGGTTGTCCGCTCCCATCGAACCCGTTCCTTCCTGACCGGTCAGCACCATCGGGGTGAGCAGAAATTTGAGATCTTCCTGGCTGTAGCCGAAGGCCTGCTGGGCATCCAACAAGTCATCCTCATCAGGTGCCATAGGCGCAACATCGGAGGGCAGCTCGTCCAAGTGGATCTGGGTCTGATCCAGCCAGTCTTGGTAGGGTCTTGCTTTGCCCAGCTGGGACTTGATCTCTTCATCGTCGATGATGCGGCCCTGCTCCATATCGATCAGGAACATCTTGCCGGGCTGCAGACGCCACTTTTTGACAATCTTCTCTTCTGGGATATCCAGGACACCCATTTCAGAGCTCATCACCACCAGATCGTCATCGGTAATCAGATAACGTGCCGGACGAAGACCGTTCCGGTCCAGTGTAGCGCCGACCTGACTACCATCGGTGAAGGCAACCGCTGCGGGACCATCCCAGGGTTCCATCAGTGCGGCATGATATTCATAAAATGCACGCCGCTCTTGATCCATCAGCTTGTTGCCGCCCCAAGCTTCGGGAATCAGCATCATCATGGCATGTGCCAGGGAATAACCGCCGGCCACCAGAAGTTCCAGTGCATTATCGAAACAGGCAGAATCAGACTGGCCCTCAGGAATCAGTGGCCAGATCTTATCCAGATCCCCTCCAAGGATCTCGGAGGCCATGGAGTTTTTCCGGGCACGCATCCAGTTTACATTGCCACGCAGGGTATTGATCTCGCCATTGTGGGCAATCATGCGGAATGGGTGAGCCAGATCCCAGGTGGGAAAGGTATTGGTTGAAAAGCGTTGATGCACCAACGCCAAGGCGGTAACCATGCGCTCATCACTCAGATCGAGAAAGTAGTCGCCTACCTGATCAGCCAGCAGCATGCCCTTGTAGACGATGGTCCGTGACGAGAAAGAGGTAAAATAGAAAGAATCTCCTCCCTCTAACTCCGCCTGGCGTATCCGATTTTCAATCTGCTTGCGAATCACAAAGAGCTTACGTTCAAAAGCA
>JAHXHT010000106.1 GCA_025656435.1 Candidatus Thiodiazotropha sp. (ex Gloverina cf. vestifex)
CTGTGATTCGGGAACGCTTGTAATACCTATTTTTACTAATCATTTCTGAAGCTTAGCACCTGTTAATAGATGCTTAACTTCCTAAGACCCTGTCTTAATACTCAGCAGCCGGATCAAAGCCCTCGGGCAGCGAATGAGCTATGCCCTTGTGGCAGTCGATACAGGTCTTCTTCGGCTCATTGCCGTCCACGGCGTCCCAGTAGTGCGGATCATGCTGCTCCGAACTCCGTGGTGCCTGCTTGTCCAGATCCATGGAAACGAACTTATGGCAGTTGCGGCATTCACGGGAGTCGGTTTTCTTCATAGAACGCCACACATTCTGCGCCAGCTCCAGGCGTTTCGCTTCGTACTTCTCCGGCGTATCGATGGTGCCCAGCATCTTGTGGTACAGCTCATTCGATGCCTGAATTTTACGTACAACCTTATGTATCCACTCTTTGGGTACATGACAGTCTGGACAGGTAGCGCGAACACCGGTTCGATTTGAAAAGTGAATCGTCTCCTGTAACTCCTGATATACGGTATTCTCCATTTCGTGACATGAAATGCAGAAGGTCTCAGTATTGGTCATTTCCATTGCGGTGTTGAATCCACCCCAGAGTATGATGCCGGCGACGATGCCGACAACTACCAGGAACAGACCACCTCTTTTTTTACTATCGCTCATTGTTACACCAAATTTTTTATCGACTATTGCCTAAATGTGGTAGGGCCTCCTTAAAGCAGGAGGCCCATTACACCACTATTTGGCACCTTGAAAGTTGTTCTGTACCAGAGGATCCGCACCCATTTGAGGTGCATGACACTGATCACAGAAATAGCGGCGGCTTGAGACAGTCTTCAATACCTTGCCGTCACGATCTTCATAGTGGCTGTCACCCACTTTAGGCGCCTTCTCTTTCTCATAGGTAGCCTCGCTATGACATTTCATGCAGCCATTGGTTTTCAGGTTGATTTCATACTTGTCGACTTCATGAGGAACCATAGGTGGTTGCAACTTGTAACTGCGTTCGATGCCTCCTTTGACATTGACGAGCTTTAAATTGGCCGGCTTTTTTGCCGAGTTATTCAGTTCATCGCCACGCAGTGATTGAACATCAGCCAGCAACGCAGTCGACAAGAACATGGCTGCTATTGCCGCAATGGTTAATAGTGCGATCTTTTTCATACCTTTCTCCATCATCACTCTCTAAACAGAAATTGTTTGATGTACCGGTCAGACCCGGACACCCCGATTGATTTCACCCTCACGCTTGTACTCGTCGATTTTAATGGCGTGACGACCGCCATAACTGAAAACATCTTTGGCACAGATATCGATGCAACGTCCGCAATTGGTGCAGTCAGAAGAGAGAATCACGGGACTCAGGCCCTTTTTCTCTCCCTTCAGCGCCGGTTTGATGACTTGCGGCTCCGGACAAACCACGTAGCACTCCATGCAATCGTTACAGGCTTGACGCTGGAGGGCATTCACCTTCAGCAGACTCTTGATTCCGACCAGGTTGTAGAAGGCGCCTACCGGACAGATATGCCCGCACCAGCCATCCTTTGCCACCAGCAGATCGAACAGGAAGATGCCGGCGATCATGATCCAGGCGGCTCCCATGCTGAACACGATTCCCCGGAACATCATGGAGACCGGATTGACCAACTCCCAGACGATCCCGCCGGTTACGACCAATGGCAGAATCAATGTGAGTGTCAGCATCCAGTAACGGGTCGTTCGTGAGATCTGCGAAGCCGTACGGATACCCAGCTTACGTCTTAGCCAAGCGGCTAAATCGGTAACCATATTGACCGGACAGACCCAAGAACAGTAGACACGACCACCTACCAGAATGTAGAAGAGCAGTACGATCACGACACCAATGATGGCGGCTGTCTCTGGGACAACACCGGATAGCATGGCTTGCAGCAGGACATAGGGATCAGTCAGTGGCAACACATCCAGTGTCAGACTGGAAGCCAGATTTCCCTTCACTATCCATAGCCCGAACCAGGGTCCGGTCAGGAAAAGCGCCAGAATGCCGAGTTGACTGAGCCGCCGTAGGATCAAGAACCTATGGGACTTGTACCAACCCTTTGCTGCAATCGCGTCATCACCCAATGTTGTCATATCGACCATACTACTTGTCCATAAATCCGCTATTGAGTGTATCCAGAGGATTGGAAGAGAACGGTGTCTCCTCTGCCTCGCCTTCAATGATCAATCCTTCCCCTTGCAGGTCATAACGCACCCCTTCGGGCAGGTTGTAACGATGCTCGGTGTCGGGTGTGACCAATGACTCGCCCGCTTTGTCTTTCTCCTTCCAGCCCAAACGGTAATGCTTGCCCAGTTCGCCTTTTGCCAGATGCATCGGGAAGATCTTGATGGCAGCCTCTTCCAGAATGCAGGCACGTTCACACAATCCACAACCGGTACAGGCATCGGAGTGCACCACCGGAATAAACAGCGCATGCTTGCCGGAACGCGTGTTGTGCTGCATATCCAGGCTGATAGCACGACCCCGAATGGGGCAGACGTTGAAACAGACTTCACAGCGCAGGCCGTGAAACGCAATGCAGCTCTCCTGGTCGATGACGACAGCTAAACCCATGCGTGACTCTTCAATATCTTTCAGCTCATGATCCAGTGCATTGGTCGGACAGGCCACCACACAGGGAATGTCCTCACACATTTCACAAGGCCCGGTGCGGGCGATGAAATAGGGCGTTCCCGTGGCGACCTCATCCCCGACTTCACCCAGGAAAAGGATGTCGTAGGGGCAGTCCCGTACACACAGACCACAACGAATACAGGCTCCGAGAAAATCCTCCTCCGGCAGGGCGCCGGGCGGACGTATGTAGTTCGCCGGCATGGATGAGGCTCGTTTGGAATAGGCACCCAAGCCCAGTCCAACCAATCCCACACCACAGGCAGTTTTGAGCATGTTGCCCAGGAACTGCCGCCGGTTTAGCTCATTTCTTTTCTCAGATTCTGACATGACTGATTGATACTGCGATTCAGCTTATCCGTTTCCAGCTAAAAGGCCGGTCCGGTTGACCCGGACCGGCATTGCACAAGCTAGGCGCGTGAGATCTTCACTGCACACTTCTTGTAGTCCGTCTCTTTCGACAGCGGATCGGTTTGGTCCAGCGTGAGCTTATTGACCAGACGACCGGCATCGAACCAGGGAACGAAGACCAGGCCCTCTGGACACTTGTTACGGCCCTTGGTGTCGACCTTACAAACGATCTCACCCCGACGAGAGCTGATCTTGGCCAGCGCACCATTGCGAAGCTTGCGCTTCTTGGCGTCCTTCGGGTTCATGTGGATCACCGCATCGGGTACGGCACGGTAGAGCTCGGGAACACGCCGGGTCATGGAACCGGAATGCCAATGCTCCAACACACGACCGGTACAGAGCCACAGATCAAACTCTTTATCCGGCGGCTCGGCTGCTGGCTCATAAGGTGCAGTGATGATATTGGCCCGTCCGTCCGGTTTGCCGTAGAACTTGACGCCTTCGCCCTTGGCGACGTGGGGGTCGTAACCTTCATGGAAACGCCACAGGGTCTCTTTACCATCAATCACCGGCCAGCGCAGACCGCGCACCTTGTGGTAGGTGTCGAAGTCGGCCATCTCATGGCCTTTTTTCGGAATGCCCTTAACTGAGTTAAACAGGCGGTACTCCTCGAACAGGCCCTTTTGAACGTAGAATCCAAAGTCCGCCGACTCGTGATTGTCGTACTTGTTGCCGCGGCTGTCGGTGACCTGTTCCGCAGGGAACTTGTCGACCTGACCGTTGGTGTAGAGTACTTCGTAGAGGGTCTTACCGGCATACTCCGGTTTTTTAGCAATCAGATCGGCAGGCCAGACATCCTCAACCTTGACGTACTTGGCAAACTCCATGATCTGCCACACGTCGGATTTGGACTCCCCTGGCGCTGCTACCTGCTCACGCCAGAACTGGGTGCGCCGTTCGGCATTGCCGTATGCACCCTCTTTTTCGATCCACATGGCAGTCGGCAGGATCAGGTCTGCAGCCTGGGCCGAAACTGTCGGGTAGGGGTCAGAGACAGTGATGAAGTTATCCGGATTGCGCCAACCGGGAAGACTCTCGTCATTCATGTTGGCAGCGGCCTGCATGTTGTTGTTACACATCACCCAGAAGGTATTCATCTTGCTGTCTTTAAGTGCACGGTGCATGGCGACCGCATGGATCAGGGTCTTGCCCATGGGCTTGCCGCTGATATCCGATTGATCGGCATCGTCGGATTTACCGTTAGCTCTGGGAATGGTGCCTGCAGGCAGCTTCCAGGTCTTCTCGGCAAACTTACAGTGTGCATCTTTCTTGGTCACCAGATCGGCGGGCAGACGGTGAGTGAAGGTGCCGACTTCGCGTGCGGTACCGCAGGCAGAAGGCTGACCGGTCAGTGAGAAGGGGCTGTTGCCCGGCTCGGCGATCTTGCCCATCAGCAGATGGACGTTGTAGCAGAGACCGTTGACCCAGACACCGCGGGTATGCTGATTGAAACCCATGGTCCAGTAAGATGAGACCTTCTTGTTGGGATCCGCATAGACCTTGGCCAGTTTCAGCAGCTTATCCTTAGGCACCTTGGAGAGCTTGGAAGTGTGCTCCAATGTGTAAGGTTCTACCGACTTGGCGTACTCTTCAAAACTGATTTTAGAGAGCTTGCCCTTGTTCCGGTTCTTGGCCGCTTTTTCACGGGGATCCGAGGCGCGTAAGCCGTAACCGATATCGGTCGGGGTCTTGGTGAAATTGACGTGCTTGTCGATGAACTCCTTGTTATACGCCTTGTTCTGGATGATGTAGTTGGCGATATAGTTGAGAATCGCCAGATCGGTCTGAGGTTCGAAAACCATACCGTTATCAGCCAGCTCGTAACAACGATGCTCGTAGGTAGAGAGCACGTGGACTTCACAACCCGGCTTGGTCAGGCGGGTGTCGGTGAGACGCGACCAGAGGATCGGATGCATCTCCGCCATGTTGGCGCCCCAGAGCACGAATACGTCAGCGTGTTCCAGATCGTCATAGCAGCCCATCGGCTCATCGATACCGAAACCACGCATGAAGGCGCCCACAGCGGAAGCCATGCAGTGACGAGCATTAGGCTCAAGGCTGTTGGAGCGGAAACCCGCCTTCAACAATTTTGAAGCCGCATAACCTTCCCACACCGTCCACTGTCCGGAACCGAACATGCCGATACCCTTAGGACCTTTGGCCTTACGAGCCGCGACCCATTTCTCGGCCATGGTCTTGAAGGCCTCATCCCAGGAAACCGCTTCGAACTTACCGTTCTTGTCGTACTTGCCGTTGGTTTTACGCAACAGGGGTTTGGTCAGACGATCCTCTCCGTAGAGAATCTTCGGTAAAAAGTAACCCTTGATACAGTTCAGGCCCTTGTTGACCGGTGCGTCAGGATCACCCTGACTGGCCACCACCTTGCCATCTTTGACACCCATCAAAACGCTACAGCCGGTGCCGCAATAACGACAAGCTGCTTTGTCCCAACGAATACCATCATCTGCATCAGCAGATACGGCATTAGTTACCGGCAGGGTAACGCCAGCGACTGTGGCCGCTGCTGCTACTGCATTGCTCTTAATAAAGTCTCTTCTAGTTAATTTCACGGTTCATTTACTCCATCGACTCTTCACCGCCATAGTGGTAAATCAGCACTGTATTCACGACGCCTTCGACGTCGCGTAATGCATTCATTGTGTCAGACACAGGTGACATCGATTCACCTTCGTCCTCCACAGAAACAATCAATTTATCTTCTTCCGATCCGCCATGGACCTCGACGCCATGGAATGCTTGCAGACGTTCAGAGACTAAAGTCCCCGCCGCCGGCTTGGTATGAACGATTAAGCTGCATATATTCATGGATAGGTAATCCCCCCAGTGACTTAAGCGGCACAATCCCGCTTTTTGGTAAAATGGATATGGATCGGTTAGGGCAGAGGGCAAGGCATTCGCCACAACCGTTACAACGTTCGTTTTCGATGAGTGGTATGGAGCGACCACCGGTCTCGAGCCTGAATCGGATAGCAGCAGATTCACAGGCATCACCACAGCTTCTGCAGACGATCCCTCTGACAGAGAGGCACTGTTCTGTGATGGAGACTTCCAACTCCCATGCGGACACATCAAAATTCTGTGGTACATCAAAGGCGTGGTGTTTGCATGCATCCACGCACTTACCACAAAAAGTGCAGGCACCATGGAAAAAATCAACCACTGGAAAACCACCCGAACCTCTGCTGAGAATCTGTGTCGGGCAGGCCTCAATGCATGCATCGCAGCGTTCGTAGTTATCCGTAAAACCTGCTTCGAACTTGGCCCAAGGCGGACGAATACTCTGACGACTGCCACGTAGGTCGCCACGAAGAAATTGAACTCTGTCTATGGATCTTTTCAACTGTTCACCTCAATCGGTGTGCAGTGTTTCACCAGAAATGATCAGCCGCTTTGATGCCGATCAATTTCGGGTCGGAAATAATTAAGAAAATATTAATATAATCAGAAGGTTACCAATTACTTGGTAGCTAAAGATACCTCTATATAGGTAATTCGTAAGCCGTGTTGGGTAGGGGGGAGTGGTGGGGTGTAGAGTCCACCCCGAAAAGGATTTATTGGCGTCGCAGTGCCCACACGGCAGCTTCCGTACGTGAGTGGAGATTGAGCTTTTTCAGTAGATGTTTGACATGGACTTTGACCGTGCCCTCGGAGATGTTGAGCGTCTTTGCAATCAGCTTATTGCTCATGCCGTTGGAGATGTGTTCCAGGATCTCCTGTTCACGGGTTGTGAGTGGCGTCAGTTCCTGATTGTCAGTGAGTTTGTCCTCATCCCTCAGCGCTTTTGCCAGCAGTTGTGTCAGGTGGTCGCTGATGACGACATTACCCTGTAGCGCTTTGCTAATGGATTTGAGGATATCCTCCGGCTCCATGTCTTTTAATAAGTATCCATCAGCACCGATCCTCAAGGCTGTCAGCACATCATCTTCACTATCCGATACGGTCAGCATGAGGATGAGGGCGTCGATATCCTCCTGCTTGATTGCCTTGAGTGTGTCGATGCCACTCATGCCCTTCATGTTGATATCAAGGAGAATAAGGTCCGGTTGCAAGGATTTTGCTAATTCAAGACCATCCATGCCGCTGGCGGCTTCACCAATAAGCTCAAGTGTTGCATCCATATCGATGAGGTCGGCGACACCCTTGCGAAAGAGTGGATGATCATCGATGGCCAGAATAGTATGTCTTTGATGTTCAGACATTGTTGAGTTGCTCGACGAATGATTGATTGCGTTTGTTGATGGCTGAATTATTGATATTGAAGGTCAATTTAATCTGCGTGCCACCCAATGTCGACTCCACGATACTGAGATCCCCTCCCAGGCACTCGGCTCGTTCCTTCATGATGGGTAGACCATAGTGCTGCATCATATCACGCTGGTCATCAATGCCGACGCCATCATCCTCTACGGTAACAGTGACCATGCCCTCCTGGTCGCATTGTAGCGCGACGCCTGCACGTGTGGCGTCTGCATGTCTGATGATATTGGATAACGCCTCCCTGATAATCTGAATGATGTGGATTTCGGCGTTGGGGGTGAACTGACAGTTACCTATGGAAGCTCTGAACGAATCGTTTGTCAGCGAACGTTTCCTCTCGCTTGCTTCAAAACTGCCATGAGCGAAGAAAAACAGCGCATTTCACCGTTTTTTGTTCACCTGAAGGCCATTTTCCGCCCTTCAGATGGATTTTGGGCGTACTATGCCCTCAGTTGATTCCTCAATAG
>JAHXHT010000107.1 GCA_025656435.1 Candidatus Thiodiazotropha sp. (ex Gloverina cf. vestifex)
CGTTCCCTAACGGTCACAATTACGGCCATACAACCGCGCCTACGCCTATCGGGGACTAATCGCCTCGGCTTTCAGCCTTCCATGGCGATCAACGAATGATCGGAGACACTTCACACCAACTCAGCATTCCAACTGCATCTATCGAGCTCGAAGTGACAGAGGGTGTCCTGATGAGTGGTCATACCTATATTGGCGACACCCTAAAATCACTCAATAAACTTGGAGTAGGTATTGCCATGGATGATTTTGGTACTGGTTATTCTTCACTCAGCTACCTGCGCAGCTACCCATTCGACACGTTGAAGATTGATCGTAGTTTCGTGAATGATATTACGATTGACCCGGCGGACAGAGAACTTGTCAATGCAACCATTGCAATGGCTCATGGCCTGGGATTAAGAGTTATCGCAGAGGGAGTAGAGACCGAGGAACAACTATTACATCTTGCCGAACACGGTTGTGAAATGGCTCAGGGATACCTTTTCAGCCAACCGGTATCCGCCAAAAAGATAACCCGGATGCTTGAAAGGCAGAATCAATCGAAGACGGACAGTCTGAGTGGTGACCTTGCCCATTAGAATCTATCGAAACTGAAACGGTGATCGTAGCCCCTTCCCTTGCTTGGGCAGTGGCCAGCTAAGGCGCTACGATAGGGTTACCTATCTATAGCGCCTCGCTACCCCGACTACATCTCAGAAGGGAATATCATCATCGAAATCGTTGTCCGGCATCGCGGCAGGTGCCGGTGATGACTGCGGCCTGGGTGCTGACTGGGATTGGGGTGCGTCAAAAGATGCGCTGCCTCCGCGACTGTCCAGCATCTGCATCTCACTGCCCACGATCTCCGTGGTATAGCGGTCCTGGCCATCCTGCCCCTGCCACTTGCGGGTACGCAGACTGCCCTCGACATAGACCTTGGAGCCTTTTTTCAAGTATTCCCCGGCAATCTCACCCAGACGATTGAAGAACACTACACGATGCCATTCGGTCCGCTCCTGCTGTTCACCAGTATTCTTGTCTTTCCAGCTCTCTGATGTCGCCAGTGTCACGTTAGTGACAGCGCCACCGCTTGGCATGTAGCGGGTCTCCGGGTCTTTTCCCAGGTTGCCGATCAGAATTACTTTATTGATTCCTCGAGCCATGTATCTTCTCTCCAGTGCTGTTGCCGCCCCCTCCGATGGGGCCTTGATTCAAAATCTGGGTGCAAGTCTACCCCTGCACGGCATATCCATCTAGGACTTCTTGGTCTACCAGTTGCAGGTCGACTTTTAGATATGCCACCTGATCCTCCGGGATAATGACAGCATCAGCCACGCCCTCGATGGTTTTCAGTTGATCTTCCAGCTTGCTTATCTCGGCCTCATCGAGGCCGCCCACAGGCAACAGATAGTTGCTTAAATAGCTGGGATCAGACATGCCCCTTGATACCAGGAACCAGACCCCAGCCATCCCGGCACAAAGCAGGAAAGTCCCTTCCATGCCATAGCGGGTGTGAAACCAACCCCCCAGGGCGCCACCGAGAAAGGCGCCGATAAACTGGGAGCTGGAGTAGACACCCATGGCCGTCCCTTTGCGCTCCCCCGGTGCTATCTTGGCCACCAATGAAGGCAGGGTTGCCTCCAACAGATTGAAAGCAGTGAAAAAGATGAACAGTCCCAGCACCATTCCAGTCATCGTGCCATGGAAGCCAAACAGCAACAGTGATGCCCCTGCCAATGCGGCCACAGCTCCAACGAAGACAGGCCGCATCTTGCGGCGACTCTCGGCCATGATCACGAAGGGCACCATAACAATCATCGAGAGCAGCATTACCGGCAGGTAGACCATCCAATGATGCCCAGCCTCCAACCCTAGATCCCGCAATGCCAGCGGATAGGCAAGAAACATGGCGGTGAGGGACATATGGAGGGTCAGGATGCCGAAATCCAACCGCAGCAACTCCGGTTCCTTCAGCACTTTGCCGAACTGTCCGGGTACCACCTCTGCATCCCGGTGCAGATGACTCTCCTTGGGTGTCGGCACGACAAAGATGACAATAACGATACCCGCCAAAGCCAGTATCGCGGTTAGCCAGAAGATACCGGGCACCCCGATCCAACTGTTGAGAATCGGTCCCATCACCAGCGCCACCGCAAAGGCGACACCGATACTGATGCCGATGATCGCCATCATCCGTAGACGTCGCTGCTCCCGGCTGAGATCTGCCGCCAGCGCCATAATGACCGCAGCAATAGCGCCACTCCCCTGTAGTGCACGTCCAAAGATGATGCCGTAAATGGTCTCCGCATTGGCTGCCACGACACTGCCTAAGGCAAAGATCAGAAGACCGCCAATCAATACAGGCTTGCGTCCGATACGGTCCGACAACATACCGAAAGGGATCTGTAACAGCGCCTGAGTCAGACCATAGACACCGATGGCGAGCCCCACCAGCAAGGGGGTAACCTCAGGTAACCCCTCTGCGTAGAGAGCGAAGACCGGCAGGATCAAAAACAACCCCAGCATACGCAGGGAAAAAATACCGGAGAGGGAATAGGCCGCACGCCGCTCGATCGCATTCAATCCGGTGCTTCCACCCTTAGCCTTTGCCATTACTCATTCACTTTGTCAGTCAATTAAAAGAGCGCGTATAGTAGCAGGCTGGCTTAATTCGATGCAGTAGCAGACAACCATGGAATCCATCAGCATTCGCGGGGCGCGCACCCACAATCTTCAAAACGTCGATCTGGAGTTGCCAAGGGACAAACTGATTGTCTTTACCGGCCTGTCAGGCTCGGGTAAATCATCATTGGCCTTCGATACCCTCTATGCTGAGGGCCAGCGCCGCTATGTGGAATCACTTTCTGCCTACGCCCGCCAGTTCCTCTCGCTGATGGAGAAGCCGGACGTGGACCATATTGAAGGCCTCTCGCCAGCCATCTCTATCGAACAGAAGACCACTTCACACAATCCCCGTTCCACCGTCGGCACCATCACCGAGATCTACGACTATCTGCGTCTGCTGTTCGCCCGCGTCGGCACGCCGCTTTGTCCCGAGCATGGCGCCGCGCTCGAGGCACAAAGCATCAGCCAAATGGTTGACCAGGTGCTGGCCCTGCCGGAGGGGGAGCGCTTGATGCTGCTGGCGCCTGTGATTAAAGAACGCAAGGGCGAACACCACAAGCTATTGCAGGAACTGCACACCCAGGGCTTCATCCGCGCCCGTATCGACGGCGAAATCTTCGAGCTGGATGACGCCCCTACCCTGGAACTGCACAAAAAACACAATATCGACGTCGTGGTCGACCGCTTTAAGGTACGCGAAGATCTGGCCACCCGATTAGCCGAATCCTTCGAGACGGCACTACATCTGGCAGATGGCCTGGTACGGGTCGCCTGGATGGACGGCAGTCAGCCCGAGCTGGTCTTCTCCTCCCGCTTTGCCTGTCCTCACTGCGGCTACAGTCTCTCCGAGTTGGAACCGAGACTTTTCTCTTTCAATAATCCGGTAGGCGCCTGCCCGACCTGTGACGGGCTGGGTGTTGAGCAGTTCTTTGACGCTGAGAAGGTAGTGGCCCATCCAGAACTCTCCCTGGCGGGCGGCGCCGTGCGCGGCTGGGATAGGCGTAACGCCTACTATTTTCAGATGATCGGCTCGCTGGGACGTCATTTCAATTTCGACCCCGAGACACCCTGGGAATCCCTCACCACCAAGGTCCGCAAGACCATTCTTCAGGGCAGCAGCAGCGAGTCTATTGAATTCAGCTACTACAACGAACGTGGCCGCTCGGTAAAAAAGAGTCATCCCTTCGAGGGGATCATCCCCAACATGCGGAGACGTTACAGGGAGACAGAATCCAATGCGGTGCGGGAAGAGCTGTCCCGCTACATCTCCAGCCAATCCTGCCCCGACTGCAACGGCACCCGGCTCAATCTGGCTGCCCGGCACGTTTTTATCCAGGATAGCACCCTGCCGGAAATCAGCCGCATGCCTATCGGTAATGCCAAAGATTTCTTCTCGAAACTGAAGCTGCCGGGTAAGCGAGGCAAGATTGCCGATAAGATCCTCAAAGAGATCGACCAACGACTGCACTTTCTGGTCAATGTGGGGCTTGATTATTTAACCCTCGACCGCAGTGCAGAAACACTCTCCGGTGGCGAAGCCCAACGCATCAGACTGGCCAGCCAGATCGGTGCAGGTCTGGTGGGTGTGATGTATGTGCTGGATGAACCCTCCATCGGCCTGCACCAGCGGGACAACGAGCGCCTGCTTGAAACCCTGATCTACCTGCGCGACCTGGGCAATACGGTCATCGTGGTGGAACATGATGAGGAGGCAATCCGCAGCGCCGACCATGTGGTTGACATCGGCCCCGGTGCCGGCGTGCATGGCGGGCATATCATTGCCCAAGGCACAGCCACACAAATCGCTAAAACCAAAGGTTCGCTTACCGGTGAGTATCTGAGTGGGAAGCGCAACATCGAAATCCCCGAACGCACAACGGAAATTGATCCAACCCGCCACCTGGAACTGCTGGGTGCCAGCGGCAACAATCTCAAATCGGTTGATCTGGCCATCCCGGTGGGTAGCTTTTGCGCCATCACCGGCGTCTCGGGTTCTGGCAAATCGACTCTGATTAACGACACCCTCTACCCGATCTGCGCTGCAGCCCTCAACAAGGCCAACACGTCACCCTCACCCCATGAGGAGATCCGTGGTCTTGATTTCTACGACAAGGTGGTGGACATCGACCAGAGCCCCATCGGCCGCACTCCCCGTTCCAACCCGGCCACCTATACGGGTCTTTTTACACCGATTCGGGAACTGTTCTCCGGTACCCACGAGGCCCGCTCGCGGGGCTACTCTCCCGGACGCTTCAGCTTCAACGTCAAGGGTGGCCGCTGTGAGTCCTGCCGTGGTGATGGTGTGATCAAAGTGGAGATGCACTTTCTGCCCGACATCTATGTCCAGTGTGACGTCTGCAAAGGCAAGCGCTATAACCGGGAGACCCTGGAGATCCGCTACAAGGGTAAAACCATCGATGAAGTGCTGGCGATGACAGTGGAAGAGGCCCTGGCATTCTTCGATGCCGTCCCTGCGATCCGGCGCAAACTGCAGACCCTGATGGATGTGGGGCTTTCCTACATCTCCCTGGGGCAGAATGCTACAACCCTTTCAGGCGGCGAGGCCCAACGGGTCAAGCTATCCAGGGAGCTCTCCAAACGGGATACCGGCAACACCCTCTACATTCTTGACGAACCCACCACCGGCCTCCACTTCCACGATGTTAACCATTTACTGGAGGTGCTGCATCGTCTGCGTAACCACGGCAATACCGTAGTGGTGATCGAACACAATCTGGATGTCATCAAGACCGCTGACTGGATCATCGATCTGGGGCCCGAAGGCGGTAACAAGGGGGGAGAGATCATCGCGCAAGGCACGCCTCAACAACTGACCAAAGCAAAAGCCTCTCACACCGGCCGATTTCTCAAGAAAATGCTGAAGTAGGTACGTCTTTATCCATCATGTGTAATGGATTGAGGGAAATCGCGACCACACCCCCACTTCCCTCAAAAAAACCATAAGGCCACTGCAACAATCGACCGCCCAGCGTGTCATATCCCTGCCATGGAATGACAGGGACCGACATGGGCGATGCGATTCAAATCCCCCGCTTTACGCTGCCTCCCGGGGGGAGGTACGGGTTAGCGTTTCTCTTTTCCGTATGCCTCAATGCAGCGATTCTCTGGCTGGCGGCTCACTACTTGCTCAAGACCGACGACTATTCCGCACCCCCACAACCCAAAACCATTCATCTGCAGCTGTCACCTGCCAAAGAAAGGCGAACCGAACCCATTGTAGAACAGCGCCCACCCACACCAAGCGCTGTGGAGAGGCCCGAGACATCAAACAGAAACCCTGAGCCACAACCTGATGAAGAACTGGCAACCGTCAGTGAGCCACCCTCTTCGGCCGAGCAACGGCCACCGGTAAACTCAGCACGGATTTTAGCGACCGCCAGAGACATGGCTCATAAAATAGCAGCAGAAGACAAGACTAAGTCCAAGCAAACCGCCCCATTGATGCCATCAGCCTTGGAGAGAGCACTGAACCCAAAAAGAGAACCGGCCAGTGTGGGGATGCTGGCGGATGGCACTATTCGTGTTGTAACTGAATTCGGCCTTGTCTACTGCATCAGACCCCAGGATGATTCGAGAATCCTCGGTCCAGAGGACAATCTCCCCATGTCGGTGACTTGCCGATAACTGCTTCGAATTGATTTTGTGTTGGTGGCACGACGGAAGGCGATTCTAGCTGTCCGGGTCATATAACAACTCAAGATAGTTGCGGCACTGGATCAACTGTTCCGAGGCCAGCTTGGGCTCTTTCATCACCTTGGAGAGAACGAAGGCACCTTCGAAGGTGGTCAACACATGATCGGCCACCTGGGTATGGGTGACAGGAATACGTGAAGTATAAAGCTGATTGACTGCCTCCAGCTTCTGGCTCAGTCGATCGCGCCAGAAGTGCATCATCTGCTTGATCTGATCCATCACATCCTTGGAGATAGCACCGCTCTGATAGCAGTAGGCCGCATAGAGACAGCCGGGAAAGGGATCTTCGAGCTGCTCTGTCATCTCAATAAAGAGACCAACAAAGATGAGAAGCTGCTGCAGCGGATCCCGCGCCAACTGTTCCGCCTTGGCCATGAAATCATCGAGATGATGACGGTCCACGTCCGCGTAACGCTCGATAAGGGCGGCAGCCAGATCGTGTTTGGTCTTGAAGTGGCAGAAGAAGGTCTCTTTGGTCACTCCCGCCCCATCGATCACTTTTTCGACGGAAGTACCGGTGAGTCCCACATCCAACACCATCGCTTGGGCCACATCCATAATTTTGTTACGGGTAATCGTGCCGTCTCGGGGCATGGAACTCTCCGTTGAAGAAGGGAATTTCGACAATCTACTGATTTAATTTTATACCACCAGTCAGAAACCCGGACTGGTGCCCCTCGGACACCTTGTCATCGCATAGAACAGATTAATTAATTCCAATAATTATCAATTAGTTAATTTAATTTATTTTATTTTTTTATCTGTATTGCCAGCTTAAAAGCCTCTCACCTAGGCTTTACACACTGACAGCAAAAATGATTACCAACGGAGGAATCACCATGTGTAACGCTTGTATCCCAATATCGCCCCAGTAGAAGAACATCGACGAGTTCACCGACCAACTCATGGGCATGCTCAACCAGGGCGCGCTCTCCCTGATGGTCTCTATCGGCCATCGCACCGGCCTGTTCGACGCCCTGGCGGAGTTGCCGGATTCGACACTGGAAGAGATCACAACCCACACCGCACTCAACAACCGCTACGTCAAAGAGTGGCTGGGTGCTATGGTTTCCGGTGGGATTCTTTCTTACGAACCCAGTGAGCAGAAATATCGATTGCCCGAGACTCATGCCGCCCTACTGACACGCAGTGCTTCACCGGACAATATGGCGGTCTTTGCCCAATATATTGGCTTGCTGGGTCAGGTTGAGGACAAGATCATCCACTGCTTCAGAGAAGGCGGAGGGGTTGGTTACGAACACTTTCCCCGTTTTCACGAAGTGATGGCAGACGATAGCGGACAGACCGTGTTGGCGGTGCTGGATGAGCACATCCTGCCGTTGATCGGCCATCGCTGATCGCCATGGAAGGCTGAAAGCCGAGGCGATTAGTCCCCGATAGGCGTAGGCGCGGTTGTATGGCCGTAATTGTGACTGTTA
>JAHXHT010000108.1 GCA_025656435.1 Candidatus Thiodiazotropha sp. (ex Gloverina cf. vestifex)
GTTGTTTGCTTCATGGGGTCTATATAATGATTGGCCTAGAATGTGCACCATTATCCCTCAATCGATGGATTCGTTCAGAGCTTCCCTAGCCGACCCGAGGTGGATGGGTAATATCTGTATCCGTTCATCGAACAATATCTACAATCAATCCCTAGTGGCCTCAATGATTGCGGCGAATGGCGTGGAAACCACTGAGCAGTGGGCCAGCGCATTGGTGAAGAATTTTGCCCGTCCCCCCAAAGGTGGTGATCGAGACCAGATCAAGGCGGCTGCTGCCGGTATCTGCGATATTGCTATTGTGAATACCTATTATCTGGCAGGTATGTTGACCTCCAAGGATGCGGCACAGCGAGAGGCTGCCGAGAAGATGGTTGTCTACTGGCCGAATCAGCAGGGACGAGGTGCGCATTTCAATATCAATGGCGCCTCTGTGACGCTGGCGGCAAAAAACAGGGAGAACGCCATCAAACTGCTTGAGTATCTGGTCAGTAAAGATTCCCAGGCATGGTATGCAAAGACCAATGGTGAGTATCCCGTGCGCAGTGACGTGGAGCCTGGGGGGCTGCTTAAATCCTGGGGCGAGTTCAAGATGGATACCCTTAACATGGGCAAACTTGGTGAGTTGAATCCGGATGCGGTTCGTCTGATGGATCGAGCCGGTTGGAAGTAAAAGCTAGGTTTTAATAGGAGGGCGCTACCCCGGCCTCCTTTCTGTGTGCGCATTAGGCTTGGATATGCAAGAAGCCGTTGAGAAAACTATCAGCCCATCAGGTATCTCACTCCGTGTGAATGCCTGGAGTATCAGTGTGGTTGCGATTGCGCTGTTGCTGTCGGTTCCTGTGCTGCTGGTGCTCTCTTATCTCTTTGAACCTGCCGGGGAGGTCTGGCGACACCTGGCTGATACCGTATTGCAGGATTACGTCACCAATTCACTCTTGTTGATGGTGGGTGTGGCGATCGGTGTCCTGATGTTGGGCGTGAGTACCGCCTGGCTCACCAGCATGTGCCAATTTCCCGGACGCGCCCTGTTTGAATGGGCGCTACTGCTACCCATGGCGATTCCGGCTTATATCATCGCCTACACCTATACGGGTCTGTTCGATTTTGCCGGACCCGTGCAGACCCTGCTGCGTGATTGGACCGGATGGTCCTACGGTGACTACTGGTTTCCGGAAATACGTTCCCTGGAGGGTGCAGCGCTGATGTTGTCGCTGGTACTCTATCCTTATGTTTATCTGCTGACCCGTGCGGCCTTTCTCAGCCAATCGATCTGTGTGCTGGATGTCAGCCGTACCTTGGGGAATGGTCCCTGGCGGACTTTTTTTTCAGTCGCCTTGCCTTTGGCCAGGCCCGCCATCGTCGCGGGCTTGTCGCTGGCATTGATGGAGACCCTGGCCGATTACGGCACAGTACAGTATTTCGGTGTCTCTACTTTTACCACGGGCATCTTCCGCACCTGGTTCGGGCTGAACAACGCCGCTGCCGCCGCGCAACTCTCTGCGTTATTGTTATTGGTTGTCTTTGCACTGATCATTATTGAGAAGGGCTCACGTCGACACGCAAGATATCACCACACGACCCAACGCCATCAGGCATTGACCCGGTTTCAGCTGAATTGGAAACAGTCCTCGATGGCCTTTTTGATCTGCATGGGTGCGCTGTTCTTCGGTTTTCTCCTGCCGGCGGGTCAACTGCTCTGGTGGGCATTGACGACTGCTGAAGAGAGTCTGGACGGCCGCTTTCTCAGCCTGATCACTCACAGCCTCCTGTTGGCGGGTGGGGCTTCACTGCTGGCCCTGCTGCTGGCACTCTTTCTCAGCTACGGAAAACGCCTGCATGGCAGCTGGCCGGTCCAGCTATCGGTCAGGGTGGCAGGTATGGGTTACGCCATTCCGGGAACAGTCATCGCAGTGGGAGTGATGATACCCTTTGCCGCATTCGACAATGCCCTGGATGGTTGGGTGAGAGAGCGGTTCGGCTGGTCGACGGGGTTGCTGTTTAGTGGCACTTTGGTAGCTTTGTTGCTTGCCTATCTGGTTCGGTTCCTGGCAGTCTCGTTGCAGACGGTGGAGGCCGGCTTGGGCAAGATACGTCCTACCATGGATGAGGTCGCCCGCTCGATGGGCACCGGTTCCGGTAAGATCGTAAGTCGTGTTCACATCTCAATGCTTAAAGGCAGTCTGATGACAGCGCTGCTCTTGGTTTTTGTGGATGTCTTGAAAGAACTGCCTGCGACCCTGATACTGCGCCCCTTTAACTACAACACCCTGGCGGTGCGGGCCTATGAACTGGCGTCGGACGAACGGCTGGCCGATGCTTCCTATGCCGCCCTGACGATTGTGCTGGTCGGTATCCTGCCCGTCGTGCTGTTGAGCCGTTCCATTACCCGGTCGCGTCATGCAGAAACAGCTTGAAGTCAAACATGCCAGCGTCAGCTACGGCAAACAAGAAGTGGTATGCGGGGTCAGCTTCGATCTGGAGCAGGGTGATATCGGCTGTCTGCTCGGTCCCAGTGGTTGCGGCAAGACCAGTCTATTGCGCGCCATTGCCGGTTTCGAACCCCTGACGGGCGGTGAGATTCTGCTACATGGCAGATCAGTCTCCCGTCCCGGCGCCACCCTGGCACCTGAGAAGCGGCGGGTCGGCATGGTATTCCAGGATTTCGCGCTCTATCCTCACCTGACGGTGGAGCGGAATGTTGCCTTCGGTCTGAGAGGACAGCGCGGTAAACAGCGACATGGCAGAGTCGAAGAGTTGTTGGATCTGGTGGGGTTGGCAGGTCTGCAGAAAAAGTATCCCCATCAACTCTCAGGGGGACAGCAACAACGGGTGGCATTGATTCGCGCCATGGCACCACGACCCGATATCCTGCTCCTGGATGAACCCTTCTCCGGTCTCGATGTGGAACTGCGAGAGCAATTGGCGAGAGAGGTGAGAGAGATTCTCAAGCGTGAGTCCGTGACTGCCATACTGGTGACGCATGATCAGTTGGAGGCGTTTGCCCTGGCCGATGCTATCGGTGTTTTGGGCGAAGGTCGGCTACGGCAGTGGGATGCCGGCTACGATCTTTATCACACGCCCCAGGATCGTTTTGTGGCTGACTTTATCGGTCAGGGAGCAATGATTCCCGGGCGGGTACTGGCGGGGGGGCACGTAGAAACCGCACTGGGATCTTTCAAGGGTTTGTTCGTCAATGCGGTCAGTCAGGGGCAGGCGGTAGAGTTACTTCTACGTCCCGACGATGTCATCCATGATGATGCCAGCAAATTTCAGTTGGAGGTTGTCGATAAGGTCTTTCAGGGTGCGGAGTATCTCTATACCTTATTGCTGGATGACGGTAGTGAGATTCTCTGTCTTGTGCAGAGTCATCATGATCATGCCATTGGCGAAAAGATCGGTGTCAGGTTGCACATCGACCACCCGGTGGCCTATCCATTGGAAACTTAGAGCCCGACGTTTATTGATAGGAAATGCTTCCCTGCATTTCCTCAACAGGCCTAGCCCGATTTGTCTTTTTTGCTGATTGTTTTCGCAACCTTTTTACGACTGAACTTGGCCGCACAAGCTTGAATCCTCTTTGTCTTTAACATCATGGTTTCGAAATATTGGTCGGGTCCATGGTCAGTCAGTTGTTCCTGATTGATCAGGTTAGGGCATGGGTTTGTTGGGACGCCAGCAACTTTAAGTAACTCACCGTCATGGGATGATCCATTGTTTAGGTTCGGGATGAAACGGTTGTTGAAGTACTGGTCAAATTGAGCGGCTACGATTACCGGTATTGGCTCAAGGGAAGAGAAGCTGGATGCGATTTCATTGGTCATTGACTTGATTCGCTTGAGGAGCAGGATCTCGTTATCCAAATAGCGCCCTGTATTATCCGGGTCGATACGAACCAGTTTCGGTGTAATCTGCCTGACAGCCATGATGGCGAGCTTTGGGTCGCTCCAGAATTTCAAATCACGTGAGATTTGGCGTGAATCGGCAATGCCCTTGAAATCCTTTTTCAATAGCAGCGGAAGTGTTCTGGACAGCGTCATGGACCGGCTTTCCAGCGGCGGTGTGTGATCCAGCATATCTGAGAGCGATGATTCCAGGCCCGCCCCGATCCATATCACCAGGTCAGCAGTCAAAAGCTCACTTTTTTGAAATGGGTCCAGGGTGTCTGCTGTGTTGCTCTCATTATCATAAAGAAGAACAGGTTCGCCCACGCCATGCATGATATTGGCCACCAGAGAGTGGATGGCAGGCAGGCAGGCAGACTGACGACGACGCGTGGTGCTGCGAAAACAGATTGCGTCATGAATAGGGCAAGTACTAGGGCCCCCACTTGTAGTTGCTTTATTTTGTACATGATCCTCATCCTCGGCATTGTGGTGTGCTATTTTTCTCATCAAGAGATATGCCAAGAATTTAATCCAGTAAAAACATGCGGATACGGTTTTCGACTGTTTGTGGGGGTGTGCGAAATGAACTGTTTTTGGGGGATATGACTACCCCCAGGGATATCTGCCTGGAGCAGTGCGGGAGCAATATTCATCCGATAGGCCCAGCTGGCTATAGGCTGGTGTATCGATGAAAGGATAGAGATGGGGCTTCAGCAATAGATGCTCAAGGTATTTTGCTGAAGCCCTTTAAGTTGGTCAGCAGGTGAAGAGACGATCGATAGCGTCCAGTCCCTCTTGTACAGCCCCATCCAGATCCTCTGGGTCGTCATCGTGTTCGTAGGCAAGCATGGAGTAGACTGCCAGGGATTTGAGTCCGAGGGCGATTTTCTCAACATCGGGCAAGTTTAACTCCACCCCTTCTCTTAAACGGCATTCTTCACTCATTTGTGATACCTCAATACAGCCTGTGTAGCTGGGCTGATAGTTCATGAGGTCACTGTGGCTGTCAAAAAAATGCGGCATTCCATTGATGCAGGTCAATGGATAGGGTTGTTGTCAGAGGGTCTGTTCGGTGACATCGATATAGAGTTTAAGTCGTTGTCCTGGTTGCAGATATTTTCCATCAAGGGTGTTCCAGCGTTTCAGATCGGTAATGGAGACCTTGAAACGCTGGGCAATGCGAGAGAGTGAATCGCCCTGCCTGACCTTGTAGTGCAGGGAGCTTTGTGTGCCGCTGGGCTGCAGGTCGAGTAGCGACAGTTTGGAAGATGGGGCTTTTTTAACCCAGATGACCAGCTTTTGACCAGTCTTGAGCGGGTCTCCCGGCGCCATGCCATTCCATTTGGCAAGCTTTTTATAACTGACGTTATGTCTTCTGGCTATGGTCCAGAGACTGTCGCCGGATTTAACCACATAGTGCTGCTTGCTGCCCTTTCGCGCTCTGTTCTGAATATTCGCTTTCCGCTGCTCTGCACTGTAAACGTAATGCTCGAATGCCTTGCTCGAGACGGGAATCAGCAGGTGTTTGCCTGCGCGAATGTTGTTGCCTCTGAGCTTGTTGACCTGACGCAGCAGCTTGGGGGTGGTGTTGTGTTTACGGGCAATGACACTGAGCGAGTCGCCGCTCTTGATCTTGTAACGCTTCCAGGTCAGCCGTTTTTCCGGTGGCAACGCGGTGAGCTTTTCCTTGAAGCCATCCGCCTTATCGATGGGCAGATTGAGGCGATGGGGCCCATCCGGGTCAGTAGCCCAGCGGTTGAATCCGGCATTGAGCAGGTAGAGATCCTGCATGGGAAGATCAGCCATCTCGGCTGCCAGGGCAAGATCCAGTTGGGATTCTAAATCGACAGTTGTGAAGTAGGGCTCGTCGGGAAAAACCTGAATAACGGCACCGTGTTTCTCCGGATTGCGGAAGATCTCGGCCAGTGCCAGCAGACGTGGTACATAGGCGCTGGTCTCATCCGGCAGTTTGAGGGACCAGAAATCGGTCGGTTTGCCGCGCTTCGTATTACGGCGCATAGCTCTTCGTACCGTACCGCCCCCGGAGTTGTATGCCGCCAGCGCCAGTTCCCAATCACCGTCGAACTGCTTGCTCAGCGCCTGCAGGTAGTCCAATGCGGCAAGGGTCGAGGAGACGACGTCCCGCCTGCCGTCGTACCACCAGTTTTGCTTAAGGCCGTAGATACGTCCCGTGGAAGGAATGAATTGCCACATACCGGCGGCTCGTCCATGAGAGTAGGCAAAAGGTCGAAATGCACTCTCCACCGCCGGTAGCAGAGCGATTTCGGCAGGCATGCCCCGCTTGTCGATCTCTTCCAGAATGAAGTGCAGGTAGGGCTCCGCTCGTTCCTGTATACGATCGATATAGCCCTGGTGATTGCGATACCAGTTGAGTTCCTGCAAGACCCGCTTGTCCTGGGACCAGGTGAGGGTGAAGCCCGCCACCATCCGCGACACAAGGTCCTGCGGGGAGATTTTTATGGGTAGCTCATCGACCACCGTTTGTAACTGCTCGGCCACAGACGGTATTTTATCGATACTCAGTTGCTCTTCCGGTTGGGTGGGCTGGGTTTGAACCACCTGTGTGGTTGCCGGTGAGAGCGGTGCGAGCTCTACCATTGGCTGACTTTCCCCGCTGGGTAGTGACTGACAGGCAGTGAACAGACAGGCGAAGATGAGGTTCATAAAGAGTAGAGATAATTTGTGATACGGCATTTCGATAGCGTTGGTGGTTGTCGACAGACTGCGAATCGGAGGAAAATAGTATCAGAGCTGCGTATCATTTCCATCTTGTCATCTCCTGAAACGCAAAGGCTCTGAATGTTTTGTGATCCTGTACCCAAGTACTTTTGGGTATCTATCAGTCTTATCGGTTGCCACCCCAGATGTCTTTAATTATGAATGCAAACAAGGACTTCAAACTGGGATGTTGCCAGCAAAAACAGCTCGAAACCTGGTTCGAGATCCGTTTAGGGCGTCATCTTTTGGCGCAGGAGCAGACTTGTCTGCAGGAAAAGGCAGCTGCGATCTTCGGCTACCATGTCGTCGAAATCGGTTCGCCGAGCCCACGATTTGACCTTTTGAAACAGAGCCCGGCACGAAATCGCATCGTATTGGATAAGGGGATAGGGCAGTCGGAGCTCGACCTCTCCGCCGATCCCCGGCATCTGCCGTTGGCTAGTGACAGCATCGATGGTGTTATTCTGCCTCATACTTTGGATTTTTCCCCCAATCCCCATCAGTTGCTGAGAGAGGTGGAGCGGGTACTGATTCCGGAGGGGAAAGTGCTGCTGAGTGGATTCAACCCCTGGAGCCAGTGGGGCGTGGGGCGTCTGTTTAGAAGGCGTTCGGGGAACATGCCCTGGTGCAGTCATTTCTTCAGCTACCGACGGGTACAGGACTGGTTCTCACTCCTGGGCTTTGACCTGGAATACGTGATCTATCTTAACTATCGTCCACCCTTTCACAATCAGGCGGTGATGCAGAAGCTGGCTTTCATGGAATCCCTCGGCAGGCGTGTCTGGCCGATGTTGGGAGGGGTTTATGTGATGCAGGCTGTGAAGAGAACGGTAACTGTGACACCGATTCGTATAAAGAAGTGGCGAGTTAAAAAACGGGTCCTGCCGGCGGCGGCCGAACCCACAGCGAGAAGTGGTATTAACCCGGCCACCCAATATATTGCGTTCAGGACTTCAAGCATGCCCTTGATCAAGGCGTGGCTCGCAGCCAATGGTGATTCCCTTGGCAAGAGTCACAACGCAGAGCAAGGACATGCTTGAAGTCCCTAAGGAAGCTCTGAACGAATCCATCGATTGAGGGATAATGGTGCACATTCTAGGCCAATCATTATATAGACCCCATGAAGCAAACA
>JAHXHT010000109.1 GCA_025656435.1 Candidatus Thiodiazotropha sp. (ex Gloverina cf. vestifex)
GGACGGTCGGGGCATAACGGCTGTCGCGTTGGCGAGTCGATTTTGGGGACTCGGATGTCCCAAAATCTTTCACGAGGTAGCGATACGCTTGTTGATCTGGATGAATCCGGTGCAACAGTGAGCGGACTGGACAGCGACAATGACGGTCGTATCGATAGTGGCAACACAGTTGGCAGTAACGGCATGGCTGATGTCCTCGAAACCAGCGCCGACAGTGGCAGCACCAATTACGCACTGATCGATACTGACAGTGATAGCGTGCACAACTTCCGTGATCTCGACAGCGACGGTGACGGTCTCTATGACTTGGTCGAAGCCGGTGGCAGCGATACGGATAGCAATGGTCGTGTCGATGGGCTGAATGATCTCGATGGAGATGGACTGCATGACGCGCTCTCCGGTTCAGGATTACCAAATCCTGATACGGACGGTGATTCAGTGGTCGACGCACTTGACCTCGATAGTGACAACGACGGTATCTACGACGTCACGGAAGCCGGTGGTAGTGACCCGGATGGTGATGGCCTGCTCGGTAACTCACCACAGATTGTGGATGCTGATGGTGTTGCTGCAGGCAGTGGCTTGTCGCAGACAGATACCGACAGTGACGGTGTCGTCGATCGACGCGATCTCGACAGCGATAACGACGGTATCCCGGATGTGACGGATGCCGGCGGCAGTGATCCGGACGGCGATGGTCAGGTCGGTAGCGGTACACCGGTGGTCGATGTGGATGGCGTCACCAGCGGACCTATCCTGCCGGGTGATGCGGATGGTGATGGTACGCCGAACCATCTCGACAGCGATGCGGATGGGGATGGCCTGCTCGATATCGTCGAGGCCGGCGGTTTCGATACCAACAGTGACGGTCTTGTCGACGGTCTGAGTGATGGTAATGGTGATGGTCTGGACGATCTGATTGCCGCCTCGCCGCTGCCACTGCCGGACAGTGATGGCGATACCATTCCTGACTTCCTCGACAATGACGATCAGGACAATGACGGCGTGCCCGACAGTCTCGATCTCGATCTCGATCTCGATAACGATGGTATTCCCAACAACTTGGAAGGTGACGGCAGTGTCGACACCGATGGTGACGGGGTGCCGGACAGCATCGATCTCGATAGCGACAATGACGGAATCTATGACCTGCATGAGTCCGGGGCTGATGTCACCCTACTTGATGGTGATGAAGATGGTCGTATCGATGGCACCCTGAATGTGGGCAGCAACGGATTGGCCGATGGTGTCGAGACGGGTGCTGACAGTGGCAGCATCAGTTACAACGGCGGTGTACTGCGAGATACTGACGCTGATGGTGTTGCCGATTTCCGTGATCTCGATAGTGACAACGATGGTCTTTATGATGTCACCGAGACCGGTGGCAACGATCCGGATGGTGATGGTGTTGTCGGCAACGGTACGCCAACGGTCAACGGTGATGGTGAAGCGCCTGGTGCTGGTCAGCCCGTACCTGATACGGATGGTGACGGCGTGACCGATCCACGGGATGTGGACAGGGACAATGACGGTGTAACCGATACGTTGGAAGCTGGCGGCACTGACCCTGACGGTGACGGCCAGGTTGGTAGCGGGACGCCTTCAGTCGATCCGAACACGGGTGCGCCATTAGTGGGTGCTGGTCTAATCGACACAGATACCGATGGTGACGGTACACCTGATACGCAGGATACCGACAGTGACGGCGACGGTGTCACCGACCTTGAGGAATCGGGTGTTGGCGCTGTTGATACCTCACCGCAGGACGGTATGGTCGATGCCAATGGCAACGGTTGGGATGACCCACTGGAGGGCTTGCTGATCAAACTGCCTGACAGTGACAGTGACAGTGACAGTGACAGTGACAGTGACAGTGACAGTGACAGCGACGGTATTCCCGATTTGAAGGGTGATACGGTTACCACCAATGAGACACCACTACAGACCGGTCTGAACGGTGTGGGCGGTTGTGCCCTGGGTCGAGCCAATGGATTCGATCCGTTACTGCCTCTGTTGGCTATTCTCTCTCTGACCTATCTGGGTTGGCGTCGGCATCAAAGTATTGCAATTCGAGTGAAGTCATATGTTGAAAAATAAAAAATCGATCCTCTCCTTGGTGCTTGCATCGCTGGTTTGCCTGTCGGGCACATTGGCGGCAGACGAAGGGGCGGATAATAGCAAATGGTATGCCGGTATCGGCTTGGGCCTGTCCCGTCTGGAACCGGACCGGAATGGTTCGATCATCCAGTGTGGATGACAAGTCGAGCACGGGCTTCAAACTCTATGTGGGATATGACTGGTCTGAAAAGATCTCTATCGAAGGCTATTTCTCCGATCTGGGTGAGGCGAAGATGGCGCCCTTTGGTGAGGTCTCTTATAAAGATCTCGGTGCATCGGGCCTCTACTACTTCTATCGGGAAAACGAGGAGAGGCACAAGGGATGGGAAGGCTTTCTCAAAGCTGGCCTGGGTTGGATGAAGAACGACACCCAACTCCCTTACGAACGGGTACACAACAGCCATGTCATGTTTGGTCTGGGTGGCGGTTATACCTTTGACAGCGGGATTACGGTACGGGCCGACCTCGATCTTTATGATGAAGACTCGCAGTTTTTAATCTTCAGTCTGGCTAAGCGATTTGGTGAGTAGGATCTGCTCAGAGGAATTGTTGTGCAGCCTTGAAGCAGGCAACTGAGTGATTCCCCCGGGTCATGCCAGTGCCACATATCGAAGCATTGTCGAGAGATCGATTCTTCCTTGTGGCCATGGCAGCTGGGCCAGTTGTCTGGCTCGTTATCTTGTTCACCCCGTTGTTACCTCTTGCTGGGCGAACATTCTCGCTATCGCAATTTCTACTCCTTGTGGTCCTGTTTCCTGTATTGGAGGAGTTGACCTTCCGTGGTTTTATTCAAGGTTCTCTCTCGGGGAATAACGTCTTCAAAAAACGATGGCTGAAGCTATCGATTGCCAACTGGTTGACTAGCCTGCTGTTCACGGCGGCACACTTCATTTACAACCCCATAGTTCTAGCCTCTCTTGTATTCTTTCCGTCTCTGATATTTGGAGAGTTGAGGGATCGGTATCAAAGTACGATACCCTCCACTATCCTGCACTGTTTCTATAATCTGGGCTTTTTCCTGACAGTGATGTTGATGAAGTAGGTTGCACTACTCACGAATATGATTGTTTAGGGGGCACCTATGTCGTTGACACTAATTTAAGTCCAACGATTCCGGATACGATGAGAAGCAGGCAAATAACTCTCATGATGTCCCGCGATTCACCTAACAGAACCATACCCAGTATCGCTACGCCGACGGCACCAATACCTGTCCATACAGCGTACGCGGTTCCGACCGGGATTGTTTTCATGGCAATCGATAATAACCAAAAGCTGATAGCCATCGCTGAGACAGTCAAAAGCGAAGGTATGGGTCTTGTGAATCCATCAGTGTATTTGAGCCCAATTGCCCACCCGCATTCAAACAAACCGGCAACCACCAAATAGATCCACGCCATATCTCTTCCTCAGTTTTGTATTAGCATTTGACTTGAAATGCTGGTGTTTTTTGTCTGTTCTGAACCGCGTAATAACACACGGTACCGTGTCGATTTATTTATTGATTATATTTTTATTTTTTGAAAAATTTTTTTAAGTCGAATCGAATGCCAAATATGCCAGGCTTTATTTCAATTGCTGCCATGAGTCTTTTAAAAAAAACTGATAACTTTACTATGCTGAGAATTCGTTACGACATTCGCATCGATATCATTTTGTGTCATGTTTTTAAACAGACTAATGAAAGCCTGAGAGTCATGCTCCGGAAGCGGCTTTTCAATTAATACTGGCTTGATGCTCAATTTTTCCAGTGCCCGGCGGTACTCATTATTCTCCAGGTAACCACTAATGACGCAGATTGTTGCTTCTGGACACAAGGTTTTCGCCGTCTCAAGGAATTCTACCGGGTTTCCGGGAGGAGGCATCAGCAAGTCTGAAACAATAATGTGGAAATCCTCTTTTTCCAGAATCGATTCAGCCTCAGTCCTTGATGATGCGGTAAAAACCTTAAAGCCATTGTTATCAAGCGCAAGAATATGAGGTAGGAGCTTTTTGATTTCATCATCAACCCAAAGAACGTTGAATTTGTCTGATTGTTCCAATCTAAGACTCCCTTGCATGCATTCTCACAGATAAGTATCACAGCCACACTTATGACTGGAATATACAGTAAGCAGTAGTACAGAAAAACTGCCGCACTATTTCTTGCAGGCAAGGAATTTTTGTCATCTCTTGATAAAAAAGCGATAAATTTGTGAGAAATGGCGTGCTAGGCTTGCAGCTATGGTTACGTGCGGAGGGGAATACGGTGATACTAGCCGGATAACCTGCATCCGTTAAGATGTTTGTTTCGTATGTAATTGACAATAACTCAAACGAAACGGTGGGGTCAGATTCAATGAATGTCCGTAAACTTATCATCCTGGCGGTTGTGGCATTACTCGTTGCCGCCTTTTTTGTTTTTGACCTTGGCAGCTATCTCACCTTTGAGTCGTTGAAGTCGAGCCGTGATGAGATTATCGCCTGGCGAGAGGCTAACCCCCTGGTTGCCGTGGTGGCCTTCTTTCTCATTTATGTGGCTGTCACGGCGCTCTCGCTACCCGGTGCAGCAATCATGACACTGGCCGTGGGTGCGGTATTCGGTTTCTTTTGGGGCCTGGTTCTGGTCTCATTCGCTTCGACTATCGGTGCCACGCTGGCTTTTCTGATATCCCGGTTTTTGTTACGGGACGCTGTACAGAGCCGCTATGGCGACAGGCTCAAGGCAATCAATAGTGGTATTGAGAAGGATGGGGCTTTTTATCTGTTCTCCTTGCGTCTGGTGCCGTTGTTTCCATTTTTCATCATCAATCTGTTGATGGGATTGACTCCAATCCGTACCTGGACCTTCTACTGGGTCAGCCAGATCGGTATGTTGGCGGGCACGATGGTTTATGTGAATGCCGGTACACAGTTGGGTTCGTTGGAATCGGCTTCCGGTACTCTTTCTCCGGTGCTGATTGGTTCATTTATTCTGCTCGGTCTCTTCCCCTTGTTGGCGAAAAAGCTGTTGTCAGTGATTAAAGACCGCCAGGCCCTCAAGGGCTGGGATCGTCCGGACAGCTTCGACCGTAATCTGGTGGTGATCGGTGGTGGCTCTGCAGGTCTGGTTTCTGCCTATATCGCTGCGGCGGTGAAGGCGGATGTCAGTCTGATTGAAAAACACAAGATGGGGGGTGACTGCCTCAATACCGGTTGTGTGCCCTCCAAGGCGCTGATTCGTTCATCGCGTATCCTGAACCAGAGTCGCCGTGCAAAGGAGTGGGGTTTCGACAAGATCGATGTGGCGTTTGACTTCGGTAAGGTGATGGAGCGGGTCCAGCGTGTGGTCAAGGAGGTCGAACCGCATGATTCGGTAGAACGCTATACCGGGCTGGGGGTGGAAGTGATCGAAGGTGAGGCCCGCATCACCTCACCCTACAGTGTGGAGGTCAACGGTATCGAACTGCGGACCCGCAACATCATTATTGCGACCGGCGCACGTCCCTTTATACCGCCGATTCCGGGACTGGACGGCTTCGACTATCTCACCTCAGATAATCTCTGGGCGCTACGTGAACTACCCCAGCGTTTGTTGGTGCTGGGAGGCGGTCCCATCGGTTGTGAACTCTCTCAGGCCTTTGCCCGCTTCGGTAGCGAAGTCACGATTGTAGAAATGTTGCCGCGCCTGATGATTCGCGAAGACGACGACGTGGCCGAGATGGTGATGGAGCGGTTCAAGGAGGAGGGCATCAATCTCCTGGTAGGACACAAAGCCACGGAGTTTACTCAGCGGGATGGTGAGAATCTGCTGGTCTGCGAACGTGAGGGTGAGTCAGTGGAAGTGCCGTTCGATCAGGTCCTGGTCGCAGTCGGTCGTAAACCGAACACCCAGGGATTCGGTCTTGAGGAGTTGAATGTCGCGCTCAATCCCAACGGCACCATCCAGACCAATGAGTTTCTGCAGAGCACGATGCCGACCCTCTATGCCTGTGGTGATGTGGCGGGACCTTATCAGTTCACCCACACGGCCGGACACCAGGCCTGGTATGCCGCAGTCAACAGTCTTTTTGGTGGTTTCCGCCGCTTCAGGGTCGATTACTCGGTTATTCCCTTTGCGACCTTTACCGACCCGGAGGTGGCACGGGTGGGGCTCAATGAGCTGGAGGCTCAGCAGCAGGAGATTGCCTATGAGGTCACCAAGTTTGATCTGGCAGAGCTGGACCGGGCCATTGCCGAAGGTGAGGCCCATGGCATGGTCAAGGTGCTCACGGTGCCCGGTAAGGACAAGATCCTGGGTGCGACGATCATCGGAGAGAATGCGGGAGAGCTGATTGGTGAGTTCACTGCGGCCATGAAACACGGATTCGGCCTCAACAAGATACTGGGTACTATCCATATCTATCCGACGCTTTTCGAAGCCAACAAATATGCAGCGGGCGTCTGGAAAAAGGCGCACGCACCGGAAAAACTGTTGGAGTGGGTGGCACGTTTCCATGCCTGGCGGCGGGGCTGAATCTGTCTCAACGTCGCTTTAGGTGGGAGAGATCTGTGGTATTCTGGAAGACCGTTTATTTATGAGCAGATCCCTGGTGAGGTTGTCCCATGCAGTCGTCCCGCATGTCTCTTTTACTGTTGATTCTGGTTTCCCTGGCGGCTGTGGCCGGTGAGGGTGGATGGCAGGGTTCCATGCAGGACGGGAGCCAGGTGACGATCGACCCCACGACGAATAAGGCTACCCGTACCCTGGATGGGGAGAGTACGCCCCTGTGGAATGGCGTGCATCAGCTCAGCAATGGCGCCGTGATTATCGTGCGGGAAGGTGTGGTAGTGAGAGATGCCGCAATCATTGAGGCCCAGCATGAGCAGGCCCGTGACCAACTCAATGCTGCCTGTATGCAGTTAGTGGAAAAGGTCTGTGGCTCGCATAACGAGTGCCTGTCTCATGCAGCCTGTGAGCCAGCCAGACAACTGTTGGCTATGGAACGTGAGGAACTCAACGGTAGCTGGTCCGGTGCTGTCATGGAGAGTTCCACTCCCTGTCTTGAGGCACTGGGTAATGAGGCATTTTTTCAGGCATGTCCCAAGCACCAGCCCGGCAACCAAAGCACCAACTGCGAGCGCCTGATGACACGGGTATGCGGAGAAGACAATCAATGCGAAAGCTCTCAGGGATGTGATGCCGCCCGCCAGCTTGTGGGTATGGAGCTGCAGGATCGATTCAAAGGTCCAGGCCCCAGCGCAGCAAGTAGTCAGTGCAGAGATATGCTGGCCAATGAGTCGCCGTTCTTCCGGACCTGCAATTAGGGCATGGCAGCCAAACAAACGGGAAATCAGATTCAGCATCCTGCCGATCAACACTTCGCTTTGGATCTAAGCTGCTTAATTATCAAACCATTTTTTTTAGGTGCCCAGAGTTTGCGGATCAGGCCTGTATATTCCCAAATTGTGCTGCTTGCCAGGTTCATTCAGTTGACGATAGGTTCCGACTGTCGAGCTATTTGACAGTAATAATCAACCAATAATCAATGAGTTGGAACTGATCTTTCTATGCATCCCGGATTTTGTCCGTTTTTTGACAGTGAATTCGTCGGTCATTTTTACATTTCGTTCGCTGATCGCCATGGAAGGCTGAAAGCCGAGGCGATTAGTCCCCGATAGGCGTAGGCGCG
>JAHXHT010000110.1 GCA_025656435.1 Candidatus Thiodiazotropha sp. (ex Gloverina cf. vestifex)
ACGCAGGACGGTCGGGGCATAACGGCTGTCGCGTTGGCGAGTCGATTTTGGGGACTCGGATGTCCCAAAATCTATCACGAGGTAGCGACACTCTTAGTTCCTGCCGGAGTATCTTGACCAGTTACAAGGCTACAAGTGAGGCATACCAAAGTGACTACCATCCCCGAGATCAAAACCATTCTCTACGCTACGGACCTGGGCCGGCATATGCGACCGGTGTTTCGTCATGCCATCAGTATGGCCCAGCACCTCAATGCAAAGATCGTCATGTTACATGTGGTAGAGCCCCTCGGCAGTACCGGGGAGGCAGTGCTCTCCGCTTACCTGCCTAATAAAAAAGTGGAAAAGCTTGAGCGAGACGGTATGAAGAAGATTCTCAAGCAAATGAAGGCAAGGCTTGAGGATTTCTGTCACCATGAGATGGAACTGTGTGATAAAAAAAGTTCGATGGTCAAGGATATCGTGGTAACTACCGGGAGACCTGCTGATCGTATTCCCCAGGAGGCGGAGAAGTACCAGGTAGATATGATCGTGATGGGCAGTTCGAGCGAAGGATTTATTGCTCACGGCCTGCTGAGTTCCACTGCGCGCCACGTGACCCAGGTCAGCCATTTACCGGTCTTGTTAGTACCGAATCGCAACCATTGATTAAGCCACAATTTGGATCATTTAATATCATTATTCGCGATATAAAATAACGATTCATTATTTCACATTATTTTTGGGTCTCAACATACTGATCCGTTCACTGACAAACAAAGCTGGGGAAAACGATTGATTGATGGGATTAAACAGGTAGCAATACATCATGTCTGAAGAGTTGAGACGAGCGGCGCTCGACTACCATCTCTACCCCAAACCGGGAAAGCTGGAGATCAAGGCCACCAAGCCAATGGCCAACCAGCGTGACCTGGCGCTAGCCTATTCACCGGGTGTGGCTGCGGCCTGTGAGATGATCGAGGAAGACCCTCGCACGGCAGCGGATTACACTGCACGGGGCAATCTGGTCGCGGTCATCACCAACGGTACAGCGGTGCTCGGTTTGGGCGCCATCGGCAGCCTCGCTTCAAAGCCGGTCATGGAAGGCAAGGCGGTACTCTTCAAGCAGTTTGCGGATATCGATGTGTTCGATATCGAGGTTGAAGAGCGGGATCCTCAGCAATTCATTGAGACAGTGGCCCGGCTGGAACCCAGCTTCGGCGGCATCAATCTCGAGGATATCAAAGCGCCTGAGTGCTTCATCATCGAGAAAGCGCTGAAAGCGCGCATGAACATACCGGTATTTCACGACGATCAGCACGGTACGGCGATTGTCGTCTGTGCAGCTATCCTCAACGGCTTGAAGGTGGTTGGCAAAGAGATCGGTGAAGTCAGGCTGGTGACCGCCGGCGCGGGAGCCGCGGCACTGGCCTGTATCGGTCTGCTGGTCGATATGGGATTGAAGAAGGAGAATATCATCGTCACCGACATCGCCGGTGTGGTCTATCAGGGCCGTGCTGGAGAGATGGATCGCTACAAGGCTGAGTATGCAGTGGATACCGAGCTGCGTACCCTACAGGAGGCCCTGTCGGGTGCCGACGTATTTCTCGGTCTCTCTGCTGCCGGTGTGCTGAAAGCGGAATGGTTGCCAGCAATGGCAGAGAATCCTTTGATTATGGCACTGGCCAACCCGGTACCTGAGATCCTGCCGGAAGAGGCCAAGGCAGTACGGCCGGATGCCATTATGGCGACAGGGCGCACCGATTATCCCAACCAGGTCAATAATGTCCTCTGTTTCCCTTTCCTGTTTCGCGGCGCACTTGACGTAGGCGCCACCGAGATCAATAGCGCGATGAAGGTGGCCTGCGTACGCGCCATCGCTGAAATGGCTGAGGCGGAGTCATCCGATGTGGTGCGATCCGCCTATGGCGGCCAACAGTTGCAGTTCGGTCCCGAGTATCTGATTCCCAAGCCCTTCGATCCCCGGCTGATGGAGAAGGTGCCCTATGCCGTGGCGGTAGCCGCTATGGAAACGGGTGTGGCGACGCGCCCCTTGGTTGATCTGAAGGCTTATCAAGACCGCTTACAGCATCGGGTTTTTCGGACCAGCCTGACCATGCGGCCGATTTTCGAGAAGGCGCATCAAGAGTTGCGCCGGGTCGTCTATGCGGAAGGGCAGCAGGAAAAAGTGCTCGAAGTTGCTCAACAGGTCGTGGACCAGGCCATTGCCAGGCCTGTCCTCATTGGTCGTCGCGATATTATTCATCAACGCATTGAGACCCTCGGGCTGCGTCTGCAGGAAGAGGTCGATTTCGAACTTGTTGATCCCCTCGATAACCCCCAATTAGACCGTTACACTCAGGCCTTTTTCGAACGGGTACAACGGAAAGGTTACTCTCCCAAGGAGGCCCGCAGCTACATCGCACGTAACTCAACCGCCCTCGCATCGGTAATGCTGGCGCTGGGTGATGTGGATGCCATGATCTGCGGAACCGTGGGACGCTACAGCAACCATCTGCAATTGGTCGAAGAGGTTGTCGGCACCGAGGGTGGTGTGGACAGGCTTACCTCCATGAATGCGCTGGTGCTCCACTCTGGCACGTTGTTTATTGCCGATACTTATGTGCAGGTCGACCCGACCGCAGAGGAGTTGGCAGAGATTGTCTCACTTTGTGCGGAAGAGGTGCTCTGGTTCGGTATCGAGCCCAAGGTGGCGCTGCTATCACACTCCAATTTTGGCAGTCACGATTCCCCATCAGCAAAAAAAATGCACAATGCTCTACAGTTAGTGAGAGCGCGTATGCCGGATCTTGAGGTTGAAGGCGAGATGCACGCCGACCTGGCCCTCTCCGAGGAGTTACGCAAGACACGGTTTCCCAACTCCCAGTTAAAGGGCCGGGCGAATCTTTTAGTCATGCCTAACCAGGATGCAGCGAATATCGCCTTTAACATGCTGAAGATGCTGGGCGAAGGTGTCGCTATCGGACCGATTCTGATCGGTGCCGCCAAGTCGGCACATGTGGTCACGCCAACCATTACAGTGAGGGGGCTGCTCAACATGACTGCACTGGCCTCGGTGAGAGCCAGTTGTCAGATGAAGCAGGATTGAGGGTAGAATCCAGGAGACTGTCTGCACAATCAGGATTTTTATGTTGTTAGGCGGTGAGACAATCAACTAACGAGTTGGAACCTAATGCGATGCTAACTACGAAATCGAGACCGGTCTTTCTCAATCTTATGAAGATAAGGCTGCCTGTTGCCGGGGTGATGTCGATCATTCATCGCGCCACGGGTGTGGTGATGGTGGTCGCCATTCCGCTGCTGGTCTATCTTCTTGATCTCTCACTCTCTGGTGATGCGGGTTTTGCTGATACGGTATCCTTGTTCGGCAATGGGCTGGTCAAGTTGATGCTCTTCCTCTTTTTGTGGGGATTGATGCACCATCTGCTTGCCGGCATCCGCTACCTGTTGATCGATATCGATATCGGTGTGGAGAAACCGCTTTTTCGCCAAACTGCCTGGGGTGTGATCGTTGCAGCGCCTGTATTGGCCTTGATCCTGATGGGAGGTCTCTCATGAGCCGGCAAGCAAGCGGTCTGTGGGCCTGGTTTCTGCAACGTGCCACTGCCATCTATCTGATGCTGTTTATTCTTTATGTGCTGCAACACATGATCTTTCATGCACCAGCTGATCATGCTGCCTGGCAGGCATGGGTTGCACAACCACTGGTCTCACTGGGGGGGTTGCTGTTTTTTGCCTCACTCTTGCTGCATGCCTGGGTCGGTATCCGCGATGTGATTATCGACTATGTTCATCCCACCGCTATTCGTGTCTCTGTGTTGACAGTGATCGGCTTTGTCCTGGTGGGCTGTGCGGCATGGGTACTCCAGATCATCATCCTGGCGCAAATCGCCTGATATCAAAGGGTCAACATTCATGGCACTGGAAAAGCAACGTTTCGATACCCTGATTCTCGGCGCCGGTGGTGCCGGGTTGAATGCCGCCCTGCAGTTGGCCAACGCCAATCTCAAGGTGGCGGTGGTCTCCAAAGTATTTCCCACCCGTTCACATACGGTTGCGGCACAGGGTGGCGTGAATGCCGCGCTGGCCAATGTGCTGCCGGACAACTGGCACTGGCATATGTTCGATACGGTCAAGGGCTCCGACTATCTGGGCGATCAGGACGCCATCGAGTACATGTGCCGGGAGGCCATCCCGACTGTCTATGAACTCGAGCACAGCGGTGTTCCTTTTTCACGGCTCGATAACGGTAAGATCTACCAGCGTGCCTTCGGTGGACAGAGCCAGAACTTCGGCGGTGATCAGGCGGCACGTACCTGTGCTGCAGCAGATCGTACCGGTCACGCTATCCTGCATACCCTCTACCAGCAGAACATCCGCGCCAAGACTCACTTTTTTGACGAATACTTTGCAGTTGATCTGATACAGGATCAGGAGGGGATCATCCTCGGTGCCCTGGTGCTCGATATCGCCACCGGCGAGCCCCTGCTGATCGAGGCGAAGACCACACTGCTGGCCACTGGCGGCTGCGGTCAGGTCTTCCGCACCACAAGTAACGCCCATATCAATACCGGCGATGGCAAGGCAATGATCCTGCGTGCGGGACTGCCATTGATGGATATGGAATTCTTTCAGTTCCATCCCACAGGTATCGCCGGTAAGGGGATGCTGATCACCGAAGGTGTGCGTGGCGAAGGTGGCTATCTGATCAACAAGGATGGTGAGCGCTTCATGGAGAAGTACGCACCCAACGCAAAAGATCTGGCCAGCCGGGACGTGGTAGCCCGTTCCATCGTTACCGAAGTTCGTGAGGGACGTGGCTGCGGACCCGAAGCGGATCATGTCATGCTCAAGGTGAACCACCTCGATGAGGCGGTGATCGCAAAAAGGCTGCCGGGTATCCGCGAAAGTTCCAAGATCTTCGCCGGTGTCGATCCGGTCAAGGATCCGATCCCCGTCTTTCCCACCGCCCACTATGTCATGGGGGGTATCCCCACCGACCGTTTTGGCCGCGTGATGCCGACGTCGGATGACGATGGCGATCATCTTCCCGGTCTCTACGCTGCCGGTGAGTGCGCCTGCGCCTCAGTGCATGGGGCCAACCGGCTGGGTGGTAACTCGTTGCTCGATATCCTGGTCTTTGGAAGACTCGCCGGCAAGAGCATCATCGACTACGTCAGAGACAATCCCAGTCACCGACCGCTTGATGAGGCGAACGTCGAGTGGGCTATGGGCCGTCTTGGCAGGTGGGATAACAAGGGTGACGGCATCACTGTCAGCGATTTGCGCAAGGAGTTCCGCAAGACCATGGAGGATCACGCCGGTGTGTTCCGTGTCGAGGAAATGATGCGGGAAGGTGTTGAGAAGGTGAGGGCGATCCGTGAAAAGCTTGCTGATGTCCGCCTGACCGACCATTCCAGTACCTTCAATACCAATCGCACAGAAGCGTTGGAGTTGGAGAACATGATCGACGTGGGTCTCTCAATCGCGACCTCGGCCTTGCATCGCAAGGAGAGTCGTGGCGCTCACTCCCGTCCCGATTATCCGAAGCGGGATGATGCTGAGTGGATGAAACATACCCTCTACTGGCAGGAAGGCGACAAACTTGACTATAAGGGTGTGCGCTCCCAGCCGTTGACGGTGGAGAGTTTTCCGCCGAAAGAAAGGGTTTATTAATTTTGAATTGTGATTTTTTAATTTTGAATTGATTGTGTGTGACGCACACGGTTGGATTTTGAAGAGAAGTGTAGCTGTTCCTCTAGTAAAGATTTGAGCGAAGCGAACACCGAAATTCAAAATTTATAATTCAAAATTCAAAATTTCCAAATCTGCAGAGGATTTGAAATGAAATTCAGCGTTTACCGTTACAATCCGGAAACCGACAACGAGCCCTATATGCAGGCATTCGAGGTCGAGGCTCGCCAGGGCATGATGCTGCGAGATGCGCTGATGGCCATTCAGGAGCAGGATGAGTCTTTCACTTTCCGTCACTCCTGCGGTGAAGGCGTTTGCGGTTCCGATGGGGTAAATGTCAACGGCAGCAACAAGCTTGCCTGTATCACCCCCCTATCTGAATTGAAGGAAACGGTCGAGGTCAGGCCCTTTCCCGGTCGCCCTGTGATCCGTGATCTGGTAGTCGACATGAGCCAGTTCTATGCCCAGTACAAACAGGTCGATCCCTGGCTAATTCGCAAGGAGCCCTTGCCGGAGCAGGAGATTTTGCAGTCTCCTGAAGAGCGGGACAAACTCGACGGTCTCTATGAGTGCATCATGTGTGGTTGCTGCTCCACCGCATGTCCCTCTTTCTGGTGGAATCCGGACAAGTTCCTCGGTCCCCAGGCACTGCTTAGCGCCTGCCGCTTTCTGGCAGACAGTCGGGACCAGGCCAGTGAGGAACGCCTTAACAGTCTGGAAGGGCCTTATAAACTATTTCGCTGCCATACCATCATGAACTGTGTGGAGGCCTGTCCGAAGGGACTCAACCCGACCAAGGCTATCGGTCACATCAAGGAAATCATGCTCAAGGATGCCATTTGATACCTGTCAGGTATTGAAGAGTTCTACCGATGATGATTCCTGAAAGTGAGCTGAAGAATATCGAGAAACTCCGCTGGCAATGTCGTCGCGGCATGCTTGAATTGGATGTCCTGTTGGAGGCATTCCTCGATCAGCACTATGAAATGCTGAGTCCCCGCCTGCAAAGGCACTTCCTGCAGTTACTTGAATTTCCCGATCCGGTTATTCATTCGTGGTGCGTGGGTGGAGAAAACCCGGACGATGAAGGATTCGTGGAGTTGGTTGACTCGATTCGCGCCACCAGCGTGGCTTGATTTTTCAGCTTAAGAGACAAAACTTTATCGGGTTTCAAACTCATCGAGTTTTTATAAAAAGCGCTAGTCATAGAAATAGTGCGTAACGTGTAGGTTGGGCCGACGAAGGAGGCCCAACAACCCATTCCACCATGCCGGAATTCGATAGTAAGGTACAATGGTGACGTTGGGCCTCCTTCGCCGGCCCAATCTACAAGCGATATCGAGAGTCCCTTCTCCTTTGGAGATAATAGCTGAGGTGTGATGTCTCAACTGCCCTAGCGACCCTGACTCATGGTGTCGAGATCCATTAATAAATCCACCAGATCGACTGAAAGCTTAAACATTTTAGTCATTGCCTGCTCCATGCCTTCGGTATCGCCGTCAGCCTTTCGCTTAAGTGCCAGATGGCTGGCGCTATGGAATTCTTCATGGGGTTCGATCAGGGAATCAAAGATGGCTCGCGCCTCATTACCGATGGCGTCAGCCTGTGCCGGACCTTCAGTGCCTAACCACTGTTCCAGTTTACAGGTGTGATGGTCAGTACCCTGAAAATCTCCTTTGTCGGCCAGCGTTGTTTTGATCTTGCCGAGATATTGAACGTGATCGTTCATGCGTCTGAGAAAAAATGCACTCTCACTCATAGTAAAAACCTCTAAGACATTCACTGTCACAGGTCGAATAAGGTCCCGGACTGTTGGAGTTTCAAAGCCGGGTTGTCTGTATCAGGGTTTAGTCTGTCATATCAATCGCTGATCGCCATGGAAGGCTGAAAGCCGAGGCGATTAGTCCCCGATAGGCGTAGGCGCGGTTGTATGGTAATCCCCCCAAAAAATAACGGGGTTCAAAAGTAGAATTTTCCATTTATTATTACGAAAATGAGAATCTACAATGAAGAAGTCCCG
>JAHXHT010000111.1 GCA_025656435.1 Candidatus Thiodiazotropha sp. (ex Gloverina cf. vestifex)
ACAGTCACAATTACGGCCATACAACCGCGCCTACGCCTATCGGGGACTAATCGCCTCGGCTTTCAGCCTTCCATGGCGATCAGCGGTTGAACGCTAAGTCACCCGTTCCGCCACCAGCATCGCCACATCGCGCATCCCGACCGCCAGATCACCTAGCCGATTTTCCTCTCGGTAGAAGCGGAGCTTGAGGCCTGAGAAAAGCGTGAGCAGCTCATTGTCGCCCAGGCGGTACTCTGGGTTAGTGGGACCTTCATCGGAGACGGCAATCTGGGTGAAGGTCTGATAGAAAATCAATCCGCCCGGCTTCAGTGCAGCGATCAGATGGGGAATCAGTTGCCGATCGAGATAGTAACTGATGACAATCACATCAAAGCTATTCGGCAGTGGCGGTTCCTTTTCCACATCCCTCATCGTTGCATTGAGGTTTGAATGCCCTTGTGCCTCATTGAATTCCTGCAGACGATCGATGGCCACCGATGACAGATCCCATGCGGTGACATGCATACCTCGCGCAGCCATGGCCAGTGCATTACCACCAAGCCCACAGGCCAGATCGAGTGCCTGCCCCTTGTGTGGTAGCAGATGCAGATTCTGAGTAAGCACCTCTGCCGCCTTTGGTCGCTTTTCAGAATCCCCATGCCTGGCATCCCACTTGGATTTAAGCGATTCATTCGGCATAACTGACACCTTTAGAGTTGGTCTAGCCCACGTACTAGGTCGGCCTGAATATCCTCAATAGACTCCAGTCCCACAGCTATCCGCACCAGACCGTTACCGATACCGGCTTCGACACGCTGCTCCGGTGTCAATCGGCCATGGGTCGTCGTCGCCGGGTGAGTGATTGTGGTCTTGGTATCACCCAGGTTGGCGGTAACGGAAAGCATGCGCGTAGCATCGATCAACGTCCAGGCAGCAGGCTGCCCTCCCTTCACCACCAATGAGACAATGCCACCAGGCGCTTTCTGCTGCTGTTGCGCCAGTGCATACTGAGGATGAGACGTCAGACCGGGAAAGTAGACCTGTTCGATCTGTGGCAAATCTTCCAGCCAGACCGCCAATTGCTGTGCATTGCGGGAGTGGGCCTGCATACGCAACTCGAGGGTCTCCAATCCCTTGAGAAAGACCCATGCATTAAAAGGACTCATGGTGGGTCCGGCTGTACGCAGGACACCGTAGATCTCCTCACCAACCAGCTCCCGGCCACCTACCACAGCACCACCGACGCATCGACCTTGCCCGTCGAGATACTTGGTCGCGGAATGCACAACGATATCGGCACCCAGATCAAGCGGCCGCTGCAGCGCCGGTGTACAGAAGCAGTTATCCACTACCAGCCAGCAATCATTGGCGTGTGCCAGTTCGCTCAGCCAGCGAATGTCGGCTACCTCAGTCAGAGGGTTGGAAGGCGTCTCGATAAACAATAGCTTGGTCTTGGGGCCAATGGCCTGCTCCCAGGCAACCCTGTCATCGAGTGGCACAAAGCTGGTCTCAATCCCAAACCGGGTCAGGTATTTGTTGAACAACATGGTTGTACTGCCGAACACGCTGTGGGAGGAAACAATATGATCACCGGCCTGTAACAGCCCCATACAGGTTGCGAGGATCGCAGCCATGCCGGAGGCAGTAGCGACACAACTCTCCCCATCTTCCAACGCAGCCAGGCGCTGTTCAAAGTTTCTTACTGTGGGATTCGTGAATCTTGAATAGATATTTCCCGGCTCGTCGCCACTGAAGCGGGCTGCCGCCTCAGCTGCGCTGCTGAAAACGAAACTCGAGGTGGGAAAGATGGGTTCATCGTGCTCACCTTCCGGGGTTCTATGGTGGCCGGTACGAATCGCCTGAGTGGAAAATCCCCAACCCCTCTCATTATTATTATCCATCTTGAAACCTCGAAGTGTTTAACCCGGCATATTTATAGTACACACTATGCGTAAGTCTATGCCCGGATCAGAGCTGTTGCGAGAAGTAGCTATGCAGAAATGCATCAAAGCTTACTTTGTCCGAAGCTTCAATGTCTCGCTGCCGACGCCAGGAATCCGTTGCCTCATGCGCCAGTAAATGCTGATCTTCCATTGAGTGCTCATGTTGCATGAAATATTGATGGTGTTCCTGCGACTTGCGCTGAGCAAAATGATAAAAGCCCTCGCCCCGCTCGCGCATCTCTGCCAACATGATGGCCGATGGTATCAGATCGGCATCCTGTAAACGACTCCGCTGCAACTGGAGACTTGTCTGGTAGGGTGCCTCATCCATGCCCTCGTCCAGTACTTCGCAGATCGGCTGCATGGCATCACAGATTTCCAGTCCCCACTGAGTGAGTGGAATCTCAGCACCATTTCGCTTCAGCTTCAGCGCAGGATCTCTCCCCTGATGGGCTGCCGCCAACTCGTTCCAGTCGATCGCTTTCTGTTCCACCACATTGATCGCAGGACTCTCCTGTAAAAGACTCAGGAGCATTAGCGCCTCAAGGAAATAGATCTGCTCCTCTGCAATACCCAGGGGATGGAAGGGATTGACATCCAGTGAGCGCAACTCCACATAACGAACGCCACGTCGTTGCAGCGCATGAATCGGTTTTTCCATGGATTCAGGCACCTGTTTGGGTCGGACGGTACTGTAGTACTCATTCTCGATCTGCAGGATATTGGCATTCAATTGCTTGTATTCCCCGTCCACCTTGACGCCGATAGCCTGATAGATAGGACAAGATGTCTCAATCGCACAGGAGAGTGTCTCCACATAAGCTGACAGACAGTCGTAGCAGGCCTTGATGCCTGTCCCTGCCTCCTTACTGTTCTGATAACCGATATCCCCCATGCGCAGAGAGGTGGCATAGGGAGCATAGTAGCTTGTGTCATCGAAGGACTGCAGACTGGTCGGCCTTCCTCCAAGAAAAGATTTACAGACAGCCGGCGAAGCGCCGAACAGATAGGGTATCAGCCAGCCGAATCGCTGCAGGTTGCGCAGCATGCCAAAATAGTTTTCTGAAATAAATGTCTGTACAGGACGCGTGTCCTCTTCCTGGGCCTGGTAACCATGCCAGAATGTCTGGGGCAGTGAGTAGTTGAAATGCACACCGGCAATGACCTGCATGACCCGTCCATATCGGTGACCCAATCCCCGACGATAGACAGTCTTCATCAGGCCGGCATTGGAGTTGCCATACTCGGCGATGGGAATATTGGCATCCCCCTCCACCACACAGGGCATACTACTGGACCAGAGAATCTCTTCACCCAGATGCTGATAGAGAAAGTGGTGGGCCTCGAACAGAAAACGCAGGGGTTCGGCCCGCTCACCGGAGGGTGGCGTGATAATTTCGGTCAGTGCTTCGGAATAATCGGTGGTGATATAGCGATGGGTCAGTGGGGAGCCCAGTGCCACCGGATGGGGCTTTTGTGAGAGGCACCCCCTGGGGGAGACACGCAGACCCTCCCTTTCCAGGCCAATCAGACCACCCCTGAGCAATCCCGCCTTGCCTGACTGCTGCAGGCGCAGCAACCGCTTTTCAGATGTTTTGTACAAACCTGCGCGTCCTGTTTAAAGAGCGCAGATTATAGCTTGCCACTACGGATCAAACACGGATAAATTGAACAGATATCAGGGCGAGACTTGGCAAAGCTCACCGCATGACAGCCATAGGCGCCTGCAGGCGGATGGAATCGACAAGAATACGGGCCGCTTCATTGAGTTCGATCCGACGGGTAGCCTTGCTCTCCTCACCATCATCATCATTACTGTTCTCCTCATCCTGCTCCGGCTTGATCACTTCAAGCCCCTGTGAGGTTCTGAATCGATTTTTATGCAGCAGACGTTCCTGCTCACGTTGATCCCACTCGGCGCGACGCTTGGATTCCAGCAGGCTGACCTCGGTACGAAGATCGAGGTCTTTGAAACGTTTCTCACGATCGACCAGCATCTCAAAACCGGGATCATGCGAGATACGGCTCAGATGAGACTCCATCAGGTGTGGAACTGTACCTTTTGCCTGCACCTGAAATTTTGCAGGTTGGATTTGTGCCCATGGCAATGCATTGTCCAGCGAACGCTCTCCATATTCGTCAGAGAATTTGGCGGTTGGAAAAAGTATGTCAGGTACCACGCCACGATGCTGTGTACTGCCGCCGTTGATTCTGAAGAACTGCGCCATGGTCAGGCGTAGCCGCCCAAGATCCTGTTTTCTGCCGGGAACAAAACGACCCAGGTCGACCAGTGTCTGCACCGTACCTTTACCGAATGTGGGTTCACCGATGACGATGCCACGTTTGTAGTCCTGTATGGCGCCCGCAAAGATCTCCGAGGCAGATGCGCTGTCCCGATCCACCAACACTGCCATGGGGCCGTTGTAGGCAATCTCGGCATCAGGATCCCGCTCGACCTCAACCTTACCAAAGGCGTCCTTGATCTGTACCACAGGCCCGGTCTCGATAAACAAACCCGTCAGTTCCGTGGCTTCCGAGAGCGATCCGCCACCATTCTCCCTGAGATCTATGACAATACCGTCGACACCCTGTTTATTGAGATCGACCAATAGATTACGCACATCCCTTGTGGTGCTACGGAAATCCTCTTCCCCGCGCGACTCTGCGGCGAAATCACGGTAGAAGGTCGGTACTTCAACGACGCCCACACGATACTTCTCCATATCATCGAGTCCGTCGATGACATAGCTCTTGGCCGCCTGCTCCTCCAGCTTGATCTTGTTTCTTACCAAAGTAATGGCTTCGGGATCGGCTTCGCTCTGACTGCTCTTGGGCACGATATGGAGTCTGACCACCGAACCTTTCGGACCTCGGATCTGTTCCACCACATCCTGTAACCGCCAGCCGACGATATCGATAATTTCGCCTTCCAGTCCCTGGCCGACACCGATGATACGATCACCGGCATGCAGCAGCTTGCTTAGCTCCGCAGGTCCACCGATCACTGTCTTCTGCACCACGGTATAGCCGTCCTCGTCCTTCAACACCGCACCAATGCCTTCCAGAGAAAGACTCATGCTGATATCGAAATTTTCAGAGGTACTTGGCGACATGTAACTGGTATGAGGTTCCAGACTCAACGTATAGGCATTGATGAATGTTTGGAAAATGTCATTGGAATCAAACTGCAGTACACGATTCTCAAGCCGGGTATAGCGTGCTCGCAAGGTTTTTCGAATCTCTTCATCCGCCTTGTCGGTCAATTTCAGATTGAGGAAATCATTTTTTACCCGTTTGCGCCACAAATCGTTCAGTTCCGCACGGGTTTGCGGCCAAAGCTCGTCTTCGCGTTCAAACTGGTAAGCCTCATCAATGGTGAAATCGAAATCTTTTTCCAACAACTCCTGTGCATAAGAAATCGCTTCACCCACACGCTGACGGTAGATTCGAAAAATCTCGAAGGCAGGTTCAATTCTGGCGTTTTTCAGATAATCGTCCAGCTTCCCTTCGAAAACTGAAAATCGGCGGATATCGTTGGCAAGAAAAAAAGAACGGTTGGGATCCAGTGCGTCGAAATAGCGATCCAGAATCATTTCCGACATATCATCATCCAGCAGCACTTCCTTGTAATGGTATTTATCGATCACCTTGACGATGACGTGGGCTGCCTGCTGCTGCTCCTGCGTGGGATGTAGGTCGGAAACGGGCACCAGCTGTTTCTGTGCCCAGGCCGGCAATACGGCAAGCAACAGGAGAAAACAGAACGCAATAGATCGGGTATGTCTCATTCATCCACCTAAATTTGCTGCCGAATGGGTGTTTACGCAGCTATCAAACTGATTGGAATACGATTTTGACTGGAATACCAGCCTGGAGGTTCCATCCGACGCGAAAAGTGTGTACTTGCGCAATAATTTAGCACTCATCGGTCAGAACTTCTCATGCAGCCTCTGGACCAAATCCAGGTAATCCGGGGTTTCAGGATTCAAAATCCCATGCCGAATGAAAAAATCGATCAGTACCAGATTACAGTTTAGCTTGAATTCATCAGTATCCCGCACCAACCGCAGGACCTCCTCCACCGGCAGTAACATGAACTCCGCCACTTCACCATCGGTATTCCGAGGTTGAAAATCATCAGGTAGTTCCAAGTCATAACAATAGAGTGTATCCGGTTTGAGCCCTACCCGGGTCTCTTTACAGTATGTCAGCGCCCCCACTGACACTGCGTTGGCTGCAATATTCGCTGGTACTGATGCCTCCTCCATACACTCCTTGTCGAGATTTTCCACTAGCGTGAGATCGTATGGCAACCCACCCGCCACCATATTGTCCAGCTTACCGGGATAGACGCGTCTGTCCGCAGCGCGGCGGGCAATCCAAAGCATCAGCCCATCTGGCCTACGGACAAAACCATTCAGATGCTGACCATAGGCGCGCAAACCGAAGTAGGAAGCCGCAGTGCGGTCGATAGTGGCTATCGCTGTCTCCCGACCACTCGATGTCACGGGATAGCGCTCACCGTGGGCATGGGAGATGACCCCCTGCCCAACCAACCCGCGTGTGACTTCAGCCAACACCTGGGTACGGACTTCGAACGTATCCAGTGCCAAATTGAGATGCACCGTTTTCGACTCGACCTGAAAATAGGCCGGCCACTGACGCAGCGCCTCCACAACTGACGCTTTGAGATAGCCGTACCTTTGTTCACCTTGATAAAATCCGCAGAAATTCTGTGGATTCCATTGATTCAGAGTTTCTATATGTCGCAGCAGACCCGTGTTGCTCATCCCGCATCCTCCAGAATCGAGCAGACCACCTTACGGTCTGCCCGTGGACCATCGAATTCACAAAAGAAGATATTCTGCCAACGGGACAGACCCATGACACCATCTAGCAGAGGAATAGTCTCGGATGGTCCAACCAACCCTGCCTTCAAATGGGCATCACCATTGCCATCCTGGGCATCATGCAACCAGACACCCTGGGGTATGATTTTACGCAGCAGATTCACCACATCAGTCTGTACACTCTCATCCCAATTCTCTTGAATCATAATGGCCGCAGTGGCTCCTTGCGCATAAACACTCACGATGCCATTGCGCGTGCCGCTTTTTCTGACAACTGATTCCACCTGTTGAGTAATATCCACCAGTGTCTCCCGCATATGGGTTTCAAGATGAATCGTCTGTTGCATGACCCGTATCTCCCTGGGGTTTTTGATAAACTTCAATGTGAGTTTACACCTGCCCTGCTGCAATGCGGCCTCCCACAAAACAGGAGGCACTATGTACGAAATTAACGGCGAAATCGATCTTCCCTTCGAGCAGGCGATAGAGAAGGTCAAAAACACCTTAATGGAAAAGCACCTCGGCATCGTCAGTGAAGTTGATATGCAGGCTATTTTCAAAAATAAGATGGACAAGGATATCCCCGCCTATCGTATCTTCGGGGCCTGCAATCCCAAGCTGGCTGACCGGGTACTAAGCAGCGAACCCAATGCCGGCACGCTCCTCCCCTGCAACTTCATTCTTCGTGAAACCAATAGTGGTAAAACCATAGTCAGCTTTATGGATCCAGTAACCGTGCTGGGGCTTTGTCTGACAGAGGAACCGAAACGTGTGGCGGCAGAGGCCAAGGAGAAGCTGCTGCGGGTGATGGAAAAACTCAGTGCCTAAGGAAGCTCTGAACGAATCGTTTGTCAGCGAACGTTTCCTCTCGCTTGCTTCAAAACTGCCATGAGCGAAGAAAAACAGTGCAT
>JAHXHT010000112.1 GCA_025656435.1 Candidatus Thiodiazotropha sp. (ex Gloverina cf. vestifex)
AAATGCACTGTTTTTCTTCGCTCATGGCAGTTTTGAAGCAAGCGAGAGGAAACGTTCGCTGACAAACGATTCGTTCAGAGCTTCCCTAGAGAACTGGTGGCGGGTAGCACTCAGCCAAGAATCAGCTTGCTGCCCACCACCAGGGTCACGACCTCAAAACCCCGTTTGATCCAACGATTGCCTTTGACAATGGAGAGGTGGGCACCCAAATACCCACCCAGCAGCGAGCCGACCAATAGCACCGGCAACCAAGCCCACTTCACCTCACCCAGCAGTCCCAGCGTGACAGCACCACTAGCATTCCAAAAAACGCCGACCATCACCAGCGTATGGGCCACTGCCCGGCGATAATCGAGCCCGAACCAGCGAACCAGCCAGAGCGTGACGAACAGACCGGTACCCGAGGTGAGAGATCCATTGAGCAGGCCAATGAGAAACAACCCCACACCGCCTGCCGCAAATCCCTGCCGGCTGCGATGTGTGGGTAGGTAGACCTGTCCCAGAGAGGGACTCAAGATCGAATAGATCCCCAGTCCCAATGTCAGCAGGCCAAGGGCCACCTCAGCGATGCGGTCGGGTACCTGCAGAATCAGACTGGCGCCGATCACCACCCCGGGCACACCGGCCAACAACATAAAGATGATAAATTGACGCTCCAGGCCCCCTTCCCTCAAGTGTCTGACGGTGGCGCCGATACCTAAAGCTACAGAGGCAATCTTATGGGTCGCCAATGCCACACCGAAGGGTAGACCGAGAAAAATCAGGGCCGGTAGCTGTACCAATCCCGCCCCACCACCTGAGAAGGCGGAAAACAGATTGGCCAGCAGAGAGATTATAAAAAGGGTGAACTGTTCCACAAAGTGAGTATCTTAATTCCAGAGGCACGCAGTATAATCCATGTTTACCACTAGAACCGATCTAGCCCCGAAACGCAGTTTTATGTCTTTGAGACACCTACTTGCCGCATTTATAGTCATTGCCTGTCTGCCGATGAGCGGACATGCGGGTAAACTCTACAAATGGGTGGACGACGAAGGTCACACCCACTACTCAGATAAGCTACCACCCAGCGATACCAGACGTGCACGTTCCCACCTCGATGAACGCGGTATTACTGTCGATAATGTTGAGGCGGCAAAAACACCGGAACAGATCAGACAAGAGGCGGAAGAAGCAAGACTGCGCCGCGAACAGGAGCGTCTGGCGGAGAAACAGCGGGCTGAGGATCGTGTATTGCTGCGCACCTTCCGTACAGTGGACGACATCCAGATGGCTAGAGACGGCCAGATCCAGGCAGTCGACACCTATATCCGCGTAACTGAGTCGAACATCAAACGATTGAAAAACACGCTTGATGTGATGCAGCAAAATGCCGCAGAACTCGAACTGAGTGGACAAACCGTCTCTGTCCGGTATCTCAATGATATTGAGACCAAAAGACAGGCACTCAAAGGCTCCTATCAGTCCATTGTCGATCGTGAGCGGGAAAAAAACAGGATTCGTCAATCGTTTGCAACGGATCTGAAACGTTTCCGGGAGCTAAAAAAGCTGGCACAAACCAACGATCCGACTCAGGAAGCCACACAGTCTTTCATTGATGCCCTATTGAATGTCTACAATTGCGGTGAAAGCAAGAATTGCGATCAGGCCTGGCTCAATGCAAAAGCCTATCTGAGGAAAAACAGCACCATGCCGGTCAGTATGGAGGGTGAGAACATACTCATGACCAGAGCACCGGCAGAGAATGACGATATCAGCATTACCATCTCACGCATCCGGGATAAAAAAACCAGCCAAACCCTGATTTTCATGGACCTGCAATGCAAGGGGACCAATCAAGGTGTTGCACTTTGTGCCCGGGGTGAAAAAGTGGTGCGTATCAAAGAGGGATTCCAAGCCGCATTGGGAGGCAATCCTGAAACACCTCAAACGCCAACAGGCTTGGAGATCGCCTCGCCTAACGGGTAAAAAAACTACTTTCCAATACCTGCCACTGCGCATCCCACTGCGCCAGGGGCGGCATCTGGAAACGACTGCGCAGGTACTGATGCATCAGGCCTTCCGCCAAGGCGATCATGAGATTGGCCGCCACATTGGCTTCAACCCCTGACGACGCTTCACCACGCATCTCACCTTCCCGCAAGATCTGCTTCAGCTGAGTCTCCAATCGGGTAAAAAACTGGCCCGCTCTTATCATTAGCCTTTCAGTCTCACCGACCAGTGCATCTCCAAGTAACACCCGTGTAATACCTGGATTTCTCTCGGAAAAAGCCAGCAACAGATAGAGTAATTGCCCACAGCGCTGTCGCGCATCCAGAGGCTCTTTCAAAATCTGGTTGATGCGCGCGAAGATACTCTCCTCGGCAAAATCGATAAGCCCCTCGAACATCTTCGCCTTACTGGCAAAGTGGCGGTAAAGGGCAGCTTCGGACACTCCTACAGCGCGACTCAAAGAGGCAGTTGTGATGCGATCACCCGGATTCTCCTCCAGCTCGCGGGCCAATGCCTCGAGTATTAATTGGCGGCGTGGTGTTTTCGGCTGATTCATTAACGGCGCCGGATCAATGTACCTACACCTTCATCCGTGAAAAGTTCAAGCAGAACGGCATGAGGCACTCGACCATCAATAATATGAGAAGTACCCACGCCGGCTTTGACCGCCTCCAGTGCAGTCGCAATTTTCGGCAACATACCACCGTGAATGGTGCCGTTCTCAATCAGCTCATCAACACGCTCGGCTGATAGCCCGGTCAGCAATCCTCCATCCTTGTCCAGCAAACCACGGGTATTGGTCAGCAGTATCAATTTCTCCGCCTGTACCACTTCGGCCACTTTACCCGCCACCAGATCGGCATTGATATTGTAAGAGTGTCCATCCTTACCGACTCCAATGGGAGCTATGACTGGAATAAAATTCCCCTTTACCAGCATATTAACCACACTGACATCGATACTCTCCACCTCACCTACATGACCGATATCGATGATTTCAGAGGCTTCCAACTCCGGCCCCTGACGAGTAATAACCATTTTTCTGGCATGTATCAGATCACCGTCTTTGCCGGTAAGGCCAACCGCAGACCCACCGGCACGATTGATCAGGTTGACAATATCCTTATTGACCAATCCTCCAAGCACCATCTCGACCACATCCATGGTCTCGCTGTCGGTCACCCGCATACCTTGAACGAACTCGGAATCCTTACCCAACCGCTGCAGTAAACTGGCAATCTGAGGTCCGCCACCGTGCACCACGACAGGATTGATTCCCACCAGTTTCATCAACACCACATCCATGGCGAAGCTGCTTTTCAGGTCATCGTCGACCATGGCATTTCCACCATACTTGATGACGATTGTTTTACCGCTGAATCGCTGAATATAGGGTAAGGCGGAGGTTAATACATCGGCGACATTCTGCGCCTGTTCTTTGGATAGACTCATCTTGGTTATGATTTACAACAGTGAACGAAATCGGCTATACCCACTAGAATGGCGCTGTCAGATCTGGCGCCACATCAGCCAGCAGGTCCCTGAATATCGACTGTACCTGTGCCAGTCCCTTCTCGCTATCGGATTCGAAACGGAAGAGCAGTGCTGGTGTTGTGTTCGACGCGCGAATCAGACCCCATCCCTGTTCGAATTCTGCACGCAAACCGTCTATTTTGACCAGACGTGCACCAGGCAGGTCCGGTAATTGATCGACAGCTTTCATCACTTCTTGTGCCTTGCCCTCTTCCAAGCGCAGGGCATACTCCGGCGTAGCAAGCCCTTCAGGGAGTTCTGCAAACACCTCTGCACTGGTGCGATAGTCGAGCGAAAGTATCTCCAGCAGCCTCGCCCCGGCATAGAGCCCGTCATCAAAGCCATACCAACGTTCGGAGAACATAATGTGGCCACTGAACTCACCCGCCAGTAAGGCATGGATCTCTTTCATCTTACTTTTAAGGCTGGAGTGTCCGCTCTTCCACATCAGCGGCCGGCCACCATTCGAGAGAATAATATTCGCCAGATGTCTGCTGCATTTCACATCGTAGATGATGTCGCCGCCCGGCTCTCGACTGAGCACATCGGTTGCCAGATACATCAGCAGACGATCTGGCCAAATCAGTTTACCTGACGAATCGACGACACCCAGGCGGTCCCCATCGCCATCAAATGCCAGGCCTAATGCTGCCTGATGTTCCACGATCGCCTGCTGCAGGGCTTCCATATTTTTAGGGTCGCCCGGATCCGGGTGGTGGTTGGGGAAGTTGCCATCTACCGTACAAAAGAGCTCGATCACTTCACATCCCAGCTGGCGATAGAGTTCGGGCGCGACGACCGATGCGGCTGCATTCCCGCAGTCTATAACGATTTTTAAGGGTTGGCCTAGACGAATATCGGAGACAATGCGTTCGATATAATCGGAAACAATATCCATCGAATCAAACGAACCCTCTCCCTGGAGAAGCTGGCTTGCATCAATGCGGCGACGCAATTCCTGGATACTCTCACGGGAAGGGCTCTCCCCACCGATAACCAGCTTAAGTCCATTATATTGCGGCGGGTTATGGCTCCCCGTAATGATGACACCACACGCGATATTGTGCTCATGAATCGCATAATTCAGCATCGGGGTCGGTACCAGACCGATATCAATAACATCCCGGCCACTGGCCTTAAGACCCTGTATCAGTGCGCTTTGCAGGCTGTCACTGGAATTGCGCGCATCCCTCGCCACCAGTACCGACTGATACCCCTTATCGAACACTTCACTGCCAATACCTTGCCCCAACCGAGCAACCACTTCTTCTGTGAGAGTCTCCCCCACCACACCCCGGATATCGTATGCACGAAAAATGGTAGATGAAATATCCACTGTATCACTGAGACTGACAGAAGATTGATCGACCACTTCAGGCAATTGCTCGTCTACTGTGATACCACCTGCGGCTCGGCCTTTGGCCTTCCCAGCCTGAGTGGCACGGAACTCCTTGATTTGGTGCTCCAACACATCGAACGTCGGCTGTAAATCACCTAACTTCGCTGGCTGTGACTTTGGCGGTCTACCCGCTGTGAGTGCCTCGAATAGGGTCAGGATGGCATGCTGATCCTTTTTAAGCGCCTTGATCATCTGTTGCGACAGTAAGAACAATAATGCACTAGCCAGTAGAAACACCAGCAGCCCCGGTCCTGTCAGCATCAATATGTCCATCACATTCAGACTGACACTCGTGCCGCCCCAATAGGCAAGCTGCCATATGCTGCCTTGAAGGGGTAACACACGGTCGGGCGGACCACCCTGAGCCATCGGTCCTTTGCTAGCAATCACAAAAGGCGCCTTATTGGGGATAATCTGCTGCAGTTCGACCCGGCCTGCATAGTCATCGACCGAATCCAGCAATCGCTGCAGCCCAGCCAGAGAGAATGCCGCATGAAGTACGCCCAGTGCAGGTTCACCGGGGGCAGTGCGAATACCTGCAGCTATAGCAATATGCTGATGTACTGTATTGAACTGATGGGCTTCGGCAGGCAAGGCACCATCCCGAGTTTCAGCCTGGCGCAGCATCTGCAGAGAAGCGTAGCTCATGTTGGGCGTCAGCTCGGTATCCGGTTCGCTGGTTCCGGCTGGCAGGAGCCTGATCTGTTGTGCGTCAGGCACTAAACGCGTCAATCTATCCTGTTCATCGCGCAGTGCAGAAACATCGCCCGTTTCAAGCAGGCTGACCAGTTGAGGCTGCAGCGCCAGTTCCTTAATCAACTCCCGTCGCTGCTGGTTGAGCACTTCCACATGGTTGGCTACTGCCTGCGCCGCTGCTTGGGTCTGCCGCTTCATGCGAGACGTGGAGGCTGCTTCTGACTGAAAGTAGATCGCCGCAGCGGCCATCAATGTCAGCAGCAGTAACCCTAAAACACCAATCAACCAGTATCCGCGAACACCACGACCACCAAGCGGCTTTTTATCTGTCCCGCCTGTGCTTTTAGTCAATCCCATATTCTTCCCCGATGGCTCATCAGCCGGCCTATTGGCTGGCGCATGGATCATTTATTCTTATTCTTTTCAATTGATACAGTCGATATATAGCGCTTGGGAATAGGCCTCCACATATCTCCGAGCCCATCTTAATGTATATCTTCACTACTTACCTTTCGGCCTGCATTTTATCGTACACACTGCAGAAAAATGGTGGCAGGCGGTTCCAGCATGGCTGGAAAGCTACATCCCGCCGATGTACTTACCCCCATCCTATCAATGTGGCGTTTAATAATCAGTTCTCATTCCTGGCATTCTCCACCTTGAGATAGTGTGTCTTGATTCGATCAGCAAGTTGCCGAGCCAGTTGTGTCTTATTCATCATGGGCAGAGATTCGCGACCACCTTCCCAGAGCAGAGTCAGTGCATTGCGGTCACTTTCAAAGCCGCCTTCGGAGCTTCCTACCTGATTCGCAGCTATCATATCCACGTCCTTTGCCAGCCGCTTCGCCTCGGCATAGGCCTCCACCTGCTCCGTCTCAGCTGCGAAGCCCACCGTGAAGGGTGCATCATCAAGTGCCGACACATCGGCAAGTATATCGGGATTGCGCACCATTTCGAGACTCAGTGAATCATTACGCTTTTTAATCTTTTCTTTTGCCACCTCACCCGGACGATAGTCAGCCACCGCAGCCACAGCGATAAAAATATCGCAGTCCGACGCTCTTGCCATCACCTCAGCATGCATCTCCTGAGCGGTTTGGATGGAGTGAAACGCGATACCGGTCGGCGGTAAAAGGGACACCGGACCGCTGATCAGAGTCACCTCGGCGCCAAGGTCGCGCATTGCCTCTACCAGAGCATATCCCATCCTACCTGAGCTACGGTTACCCACGAAGCGAACGGGATCAATCGGTTCTTGCGTACCGCCGGCAGTCAACAGCACGTGAACATCTTGAAGGGGACCGGGTACAAAGAAATCAATGACCTTTGCCAGTAGAGCTTCCGGCCCGAGCATGCGCCCTGGTCCAGTCTCACCGCAGGCCTGATCTCCTTCATCCGGCCCCCAGAGTTGATAACCAAAACCACTGACTGTTTCAATATTTCCCTGCGTCGCAACATTCAGCCACATGCCTTGATTCATGGCAGGTGCCAAGGCGATGGGAACTGTGGCAGCGAGGCAGAGCGTGGAGAGCAGATCATTGGCATGGCCGTTGGCGACCCGGGCGATAAAGTCTGCTGTCGCCGGCACCACCAGGATAAAATCAGCCCAGCGGGCAAGACTGATGTGATCCATGGACGCTTCCTGTCCCGGGTCAAGCAATTCAGTGTAGACAGGGTGACCGGAGAGGGCCTGAAAAGTCAGGGGGGTTACGAATGCCTGTGCGGCCGAGGTCATCACAACTCTCACTTCCGCTCCGGCCGCTTGCAATGCCCGCAATAATACAGCGCTCTTATAGGCTGCAATGCCGCCGGTGACCCCTAAAAGGATCTTTTTATTGTCGAGTGAGGACATAAACCATGTCGAGTCCAATGGTGCAATGCGTCAGAGTAACCCATGCGGCTGATTCTGTTCAATAAATTACGTTATACAGGAATGCCTGCATTTCTGTCCCAGCAGAAACTCCACTAGGGAAGCTCTGAACGAATCGTTTGTCAGCGAACGTTTCCTCTCGCTTGCTTCAAAACTGCCATGAGCGAAGAAAAACAGTGCATT
>JAHXHT010000113.1 GCA_025656435.1 Candidatus Thiodiazotropha sp. (ex Gloverina cf. vestifex)
AACGGTCGCAATTACGGCCATACAACCGCGCCTACGCCTATCGGGGACTAATCGCCTCGGCTTTCAGCCTTCCATGGCGATCAGCGGATGCCGCCGACGGAAGTGCCGTGACCACCAATATACTTGGTCAGGGAGTGAATCACGATATCGGCGCCATGCTCGAAAACGCGGCAGAGATAGGGGGTCGCCACCGTATTGTCGACGATCAGCGGCACCCCATGACGATGAGCGATCTCAGCCAGTCTCTCCAGATCCACCACGTTACCGGCCGGATTACCAATCGATTCACAAAAGAGTGCCTTGGTCCTCTCGTCGATCAGACTCTCCAGTTTCTCGTATTCATCGAAGGAAGCCATGCGCACATCGATGCCCTGACGAGGAAAGGTGTGGGCGAAGAGATTGTAGGTGCCGTCGTAGAGCTGACTGGTACTGACAATATTGTCACCTGCCATGGCAATACACTGGATGGCATAGGTAATGGCCGACATACCGGAAGCCACCGCCAAGGCGCCGATACCGCCCTCCATCTCGGTCAAGCGTTGCTCCAACACGGCGGTGGTTGGATTCATGATGCGTGTGTAGATATTACCCGCCACCTTTAGATCGAACAGGTCCGCGCCATGCTGGGTATCATCAAAAGTATAGGAGGTGGTCTGGTAGATCGGTACCGCAGTCGCCTTGGTGGTGGGTTCCGATGAATAGCCTGCGTGCCAAGCGTGTCGCTACCTCGTGATAGATTTTGGGGACTCGGATGTCCCAAAATCTATCACGAGGTAGCGACACTCTTATCCTGCGAGGCACATTTGCGGCTTATCAATGCCTTCGGGGGATAACTTGGCGCATAGTAACCGGGAATATTCCACTACAGAGACGAGTTGTAACAGGCTTGGTGGCCGCTTATCCTTAGCGGATTGTGTTTTTTTAATCTGTTTTTTTCATGCAAGAGTACGCACTTATCCTGATCAGCACGGTTCTGGTGAACAACTTCGTCTTGGTGAAGTTCCTGGGGCTGTGTCCTTTCATGGGTGTCTCGCGCAAGCTGGAGACCGCCACCGGTATGGGTTTGGCGACCACTTTCGTCCTTACCCTCTCCTCCATCTGCTCCTACCTGGTCAATGAATATATGCTGGTGCCATTGGGCATAGAGTATCTGCGTACCATTGCCTTCATCCTGGTTATTGCTGTGGTGGTGCAGTTCACCGAGATGGTGATGCACAAGACCAGCCCCATGCTCTATCAGGTGCTCGGTATCTTCCTGCCATTGATCACCACCAACTGCGCCGTGCTCGGGGTCGCCCTGCTCAATACCCAGGAGCAGCACGGCTTCATCGAGTCGGCCCTCTATGGTTTTGGTGCCGCTGCCGGTTTCTCACTGGTATTGGTGCTTTTTGCCGCTGTCCGAGAGAGAGTCGCTGTCGCTGATGTACCGGAACCCCTACAGGGCAATGCCATTGCATTGATCACTGCCGGTTTGATGTCGATGGCCTTTATGGGCTTTGCCGGCCTGGTGGCCACATGAGCGTGATGTCGTGCTGATTGCCATTATCGCCATCACCGCACTGGCTGCAGCCTTCGGTCTGCTGCTGGGCTATGCCAACATCCGCTTCCATGTGGAGGGAGATCCGATCACCGATCAGATCGAGAAACTGCTACCTCAGACTCAATGCGGCCAGTGCAGCTTTGCCGGTTGCCGTCCCTATGCAGAGGCCATCGCAACAGGGGAGGCAGAAATTAACCGATGCCCGCCCGGTGGGGAGGCGGCAATGGTCGCTCTGGCCGACCTGCTCGGCCGTGATCCCGTGCCACTCGATGCCGAAGCCGCTGAGGAGAAACCCAAGGCAATCGCCATTATCAAAGAGCAGGAGTGCATCGGCTGCACCCTCTGCCTACAGGCTTGCCCGGTGGATGCGATCATCGGCGCCGCCAAGCAGATGCATGTGGTTATCGAGGATGAGTGCACCGGCTGCGAGCGCTGTTTACCGCCCTGCCCGGTAGACTGCATCGTCATGGAACCCATTTCCCAAACTACCGACAACTGGCGCTGGCCTTTTCCAGACAATGGCCAGGAACCGATCGCTACCGCACCACTACTAAATTAATCTATGTACGTCGAAGCGAAGAGAGGTGAATCCAGAGAACTGTGGAAATTCCACGGCGGTCTGCACCTGCCGGAACATAAGGAGATTTCCCGAACCCAACCGACCCGGCAGACTAACCTGCCGAAGTGTCTGGTCCTGCCTCTGCATCAGCACATCGGCGTACCGGCGCAACCCCTGATCGAAGTCGGACAGCACGTCCTTAAAGGGCAGAAGATCGCGGACGCATCCGCACCTGTGACCGCGCCCCTGCATGCCCCGACTTCCGGTACGGTGCTCGAGATTTGTGACCATCCCATACCCCACCCCTCGGGTCTGCCGGGACAGTGCATCGTCATCGAACCGGATGGCCGAGACGAATGGGGCGAGCTTCCTCTGCCTATTACCAATTACCTCTCGGCTGAAGCCAAGACACTGCGGGAGCGTATCCGTGAATCGGGTATTGTCGGCATGGGCGGCGCTACCTTTCCTTCGGCAGTCAAGCTCAATCCCGGCAAGCCGATCAAGACGCTGATCATCAACGGCGCAGAGTGCGAACCCTACATCACCTGCGACGATCGCCTGATGCAGGATGATCCGGAACGGGTGATGGCCGGCGCGCGCATCCTGCAACACATGCTGCAGAGCGAAGAGTGCCTGATCGCCATCGAGGACAATAAGTCCGAGGCAATCCTGGCCTTGCACAATCTGGTGCAGGACGACGAACCCATTGAAGTGATTCGCATTCCCGCCCTCTACCCCAGCGGCGGCGAGAAGCAGCTGATCCGAATTCTCACCGGACGTGAGGTGCCCAGTTCCGGACTGCCGGCGCAGGTCGGCGTGATCTGCCACAATGTGGCCACAGCGGCAGCCATCGCAGACGCAGTGTTGGAAGGTAAGCCGCTCATCTCACGCCTGGTAACCATAACCGGTGAAGGTATCCGCGAGCCGGGCAACTTCCAGGCTATGATCGGCACTCCTGCGAGCGAGCTTATTGCTCAGGCGGGAGGATATCAGAACAACCCGCAACAACTGATCATGGGCGGCCCAATGATGGGTTTCGATCTTGCAACGGATGCCATACCGATCACGAAGGGCAGCAACTGCCTGCTCTGCCCCACACCTGAAGAGCTACCCCGCCCCGAAGCGGCTCAGGCCTGTATCCGCTGCGGTCGGTGTGCGGATGTCTGCCCGGCCAATCTCCTGCCCCAGCAGATGTATTGGTACAGCCGGGCCAAGGACCTGGAGAAGGTGCAGGACTACAACCTCTTCGATTGCATCGAGTGTGGCTGTTGCTCTCACGTCTGCCCCTCTCACATTCCACTTGTACAGTACTACCGCTTTGCCAAACATGAGAGTTGGGCACAGGAGCAGGAGCGCCGGGAATCAGAGCACGCCAAGCAACGCCATGATGCCCGTGTCGCCCGGCTGGAACGGCTGGAGGCGGCACGCAAGGCCAGGTTACGCAAGAAGAAAGAGGCCTTGGATAAAAAACCGCCTGCTAAAAAAGCCGCCAAACCCGAAGCCTCCGACAAGGAGAGCAAGCAGGCCGCTATCGAAGCTGCCATGAAACGGGCTGCAGAGAAGAAGGCAAAGCTGCAGGCCCAACCCAAGAATACTGAAAACCTGACACCTGCTCAGCAGGCCAAGATAGAGGCAGTGGAGCAACGCCGCAAGGCCACACAAGAATCCACACCCGAGCATGAAACGGAGCAGCAGTCCTGATGGAATTTCAGACCCACAGTTCGCCACATACCAGCCGTCCCAACCGGGTCGACAAGGTGATGCTGCAGGTCGTCATGGCCCTGATCCCCGGCACCATTGCCCTGGTCTTCTACTTTGGCTGGGGTGTGCTGCTAAATGTCATCCTGGCTGTCGCTTCCGCCGCTGCTTTTGAAGCACTGGTAATGAAGCTGCGTAAACGACCTGTACTGCCACCGCTATTCGATCTCAGTGCAGTGGTCACCGCACTGCTTTTTGCCGTTGCCATACCCCCACTCTTGCCCTGGTGGCTGGTGGTACTTGGTATGGCATTCGCTATCATCATGGTTAAACAGATGTATGGCGGACTGGGCTATAACCCCTTCAACCCTGCCATGGCGGCCTATGTACTGTTACTGATCTCGTACCCGGTGGAAATGACCAGTTGGCTGCCTCCGCAGTTGTTGGTAGAACAGAGCCTTAGCCTGGGAGAGATACTTAGCTTCAAGTTCGTGGGCACACTGCCAGTAGACCTGACCCTGGATGCCATCACGATGGCCACTCCTTTGGACGAGATGCGAACCAAACTCGATCTCAACCAGATGATCAGTGAGATCCGTACCAGTCCATTGTGGGGTGATTTCGGTGGACAAGGCTGGGAGTGGGTCGGTAACTGGTTCCTCATGGGTGGTATCTGGATGGTCTACAAACGCACCATCACCTGGCAGATCCCTCTTGCTTTCCTCACCGGTCTGGTGGGCATGGCTACCCTCTTTTGGTTGTTTGATCCGGAGAGCTTTCCCTTTCCACTGTTCCACGTCTTCAGCGGTGGTGCAATCTTGGGCGCCTTCTTCATCGCCACCGACCCGGTCACTGCCAGCACCACCCGTGCCGGGCAGCTGATCTATGGTGCGGCGATCGGTGTATTGGTCTACATCATCCGCACCTGGGGCGGGTATCCCGATGCAGTTGCCTTTGCCGTCCTGTTGATGAATATGGCTGCGCCCACCATCGATTACTACACCCGCCCCCGGGTCTACGGACATGGGGGCGCTAAAAATGGATAAGCGTCTGCCAGTCTTCATCGCTGCAGCCATCCTCGGCATCTTCGCAATCGCCGGTACCTCGCTCGTCGCATTCACTCACACAGCAACCAAGGCGCGCATCGCGGCCAATGAGCGCGAAACCCTGCTGCGTAGTCTATATGCCCTGGTCCCATCCGAGAGCGTGGACAATGATATGGTGCTGGATACACTGCAGGTCAAAGACCCGGAGCAACTCGGCGCCCCGGTCACCACCGTCTACCGGGGTCGCATGCAGGGTGATCCGGTGGCGACAGTGCTCACCACCATGGTTACAGACGGTTATAGCGGCCCGATCAAATTACTGGTTGCTGTCCGCTACGACGGCACCCTTGGCGGGGTGCGGGTTATCAGCCATAAAGAGACTCCCGGACTGGGAGACAAGGTGGAAGAGGCCCGCTCCGACTGGATCTACAGCTTCACCGGCAAATCCCTCGGCAATCCATCAATTGAAAAGTGGCGGGTGAAACGGGATGGCGGCGTATTCGATCAGTTCACGGGGGCGACGGTCACACCACGCTCCATCGTCACCGCAGTGAAGAAAACCCTGATTTACGTGCAGGCCAACAAAGATGCCCTGTATGACAAACAAGCGTCCAGCGATGGCGTGACAGCAAAAGGCTAACCCCATGGTAGAAACCGGCTTTCGCAGCATCATCACCGATGGTCTCTGGAACAATAACCAGGCACTGGTCGCCCTGCTTGGACTCTGCCCCCTGCTGGCGGTCACCAACACAGCCATTAACGGCCTCGGTCTTGGACTGGCCACTACCGCTGTGCTGGTCTCGTCCAACGCCACTGTCTCACTGATTCGAAATTTTGTACGTCCGGAAGTCCGGCTGCCAGTCTTTGTGATGGTCATTGCCTCCTTCGTCACCGCCATCGAGTTGGGCATGAACGCCTATTTCCACGAACTGCATAAGATCCTTGGTATCTTCATCCCGCTGATTGTCACCAACTGCGCCATCATTGGCCGTGCCGAGGCCTTCGCTTCCAAGAACAACCTGCAGCGTTCACTGGTCGATGGCATCAGCATCGGTATTGGCTTCACCCTGGTGCTGGTCACCCTCGGTGGTATGCGTGAACTGATAGGCCAAGGGACCCTCTTCGACCAGGCCCATTTGATGTTTGGTGAGGTCGCCAGAGGCATGACCCTGAAAATCGAAGACTTCCCCGGTATGCTCATTGCCATCCTGCCCCCAGGCGCATTTATTGGTCTCGGCCTGCTGATCATGGTAAAAAACCTTATTGATAAACGGGTGGTAACCAAAGCAACCACACAAACAGAAACCTCAGAGGGAGCAGCGGGCGTTACCACCTGACCATGAGAATACAGCGCGTCTATACAGAACAGCCGCTTCAAAGCGGTCAACAAATCACTCTCGAAGAGGACTCTTCTCACCATCTGTACCACGTTCTGCGGCTACAGTCCGGCGACAGCATTGCCCTTTTCAACAATCAAGGTGGGGAGTTCACCGCCACCCTCAGCGAGATCAGCAAGCATGGTGCATCCGCCACCATCGGCGAGCTGATCCGTGAAGAGAGCACACCTAAGCTCGCCATCCAGCTGATGCTCGGCATCTCCCGTGGAGAGCGCATGGACTTCGCCCTGCAGAAGGCCACGGAGCTGGGCGTCACCCTTATTACCCCAGTTTTCACCAAACGCTGTGTGGTCAAGCTCAACGAGAAGAAGCGCGCCAGCCGCATGGCTCACTGGCAGAAGATCATCGTCAATGCCTGCGAACAATCTGGCCGCGCCTTACTCCCGGAACTCAACAACCCCATTGAGATCGGCAAAGCAGTCTCGCATCAGACCGCCCATACCGCCCTGCTGCTGGATCACCGCAGCAACAAAACTCTGCCCGAAATCAAGAAACCCAAAGGTGATATCTGTATTCTTGTCGGTCCCGAAGGCGGACTGAGTGCCGAAGAGCGCAAACTTGCCAAGGCACAGGAATTTACCGGGATAAAACTCGGCCCCCGCGTGATGAGAACTGAGACTGCACCGCTGGCGGCGATCGCAGCGATTCAGACCCTTTGGGGGGATTTTACTGTCTGAGCCTCTACACGTTATAGGCAGAGAACCGTTCGTAGAGAATTAAATTCCTTTTCAATACGATATATGACTTTAGTCATATGCCACATCCAGAACCAACTACTTGGCATCAGGATTTTTTGATAGGCTTTTGCCTGCTTGAAAGAAAAAGTCTTACCGGCAGGATGCTGATCATCTGAACCTTCACCTGCCAGTCGGCACACTCCAAATATTATTGATATCTGCATATCGATCAATTTTTCGGGTGTTCCAGTGAGGCCTCGCTGATACGAAGTACGTGGAGGGAACAGGGATGCATATCGTCTTAGGTGCACTTGGCGCCATCATTACAATTTTAATCTTGGTTCATCGATTATCAGACAGTGGAATTGACATTGGCTGGCTGAATCCTTTTGCCTGGAAGCGAAGAAGAGAGTGGGCAAAAAAATATCATGCCAACCCGGCTTTCTCTCTCAGTGACCCAATGGAAGTCACTGCACTAATCATGATAGCTATTGCGAAGAGTGAAGGAGACATCAGCTCTCAGCAAAAACAATAAATAAAGGAAAAGTTCCAACAGGTATTTCACCTCAACCAAGAAAGGGCATCCGCACTCATGACATCATCATCATTTTTGTTAAAAAATGATCTCCATGTCGTAAATAACATGAGCAAGCTCCTTGAGCCCAGGGTAATCCCCCCATTAATAATGGGACTCAAAAGTAGTCACTGTTAAGCTGTCTGAGCCAGCTTCTGTATCGGGGTGATTCCACCTAAT
>JAHXHT010000114.1 GCA_025656435.1 Candidatus Thiodiazotropha sp. (ex Gloverina cf. vestifex)
AACAGTCACAATTACGGCCATACAACCGCGCCTACGCCTATCGGGGACTAATCGCCTCGGCTTTCAGCCTTCCATGGCGATCAGCGAACGTTGATTCTGACCACCATTTTCAGGCTTAATTCCTTATAGTGCAATTCAGGGAAACCTTAACAAGGAGGCCGGGGTAGATGGATTCCGCAGAGTCCAATGCTATAGTTGGTTGATTGGCGGTCCGCAGGAAACCTACCCCTTTAGCATGTTTGATATTTTCACCCACCGCAACCAGGCTGCAAAACAAACGATATTTTTCGTACCTGAACCCGACCCCTTCGAAAATCCATTAGTGGAAATCGATCCCGGTCAGTTACGGCAATGGGCTACCGCGCTACCTTTCGCCAACCCGGAGCAGCTTTCAGAGGCGATGTTAACCAGCCTCGGCCGCTTAAACCGCTTTCCAGGCCACGTAAAAAGACGCGACGAGCTGGTAGAGATTTATCACACGCCTGCGCTACGAATCGCCCATGGAACCGGTGCTCGAAAGAATACGATACCAAAAGAGCTGTTGCGCAGGGTCATGTTGGAGATGGCCTACGCCTACAGTCAGATCGCCAACGAATGCCTGCGCACCAAGGCAAGTCGCAAGAATCTCGATCGACTGGCAAAAGCAATCTACTACAGCATCAAGTTTTACCTGCTGGAGTACCTCTATGCTTGTGAATCATTCGATTGCCGGGCTGGGCACACCTATCGTGAGATCACCCGATTACGAACCTATGCCGAAGAACAGAAGGTCCATCAAGTAGAGATAGACGATAGTGACAACAATCACGAGCCGGGACAGGCGACCATCACACACCAGTTCAACCGATTCTTACTCATGAGGCTACTCGACCCCTGTCACCTGCAGGAGGGCGAATCCAGAATCTGCTACGAGTACCTCAACACGGTGGCATCTCACGCCAGGGTGCAGACGCCAACACCAGAAACAGAGCAGTCTGGTCACTATGTGATCGACCGGCTCGGCGAGGTACAACCCCACCTCTACGAACCCGAAGGACTGGAAAACCTCAGCCAACCCCGCTTCGCACTGTTTAACCTGAATCCCGTCAGCCTGCAGATACATCAACTATTCCGCGGAATGGAGCGTTCGGTAGATCATAAGCCGCCGGCCATGACCAGCCTGACCACACAGGAGACGACCAACCTACTGGCTCGCATGCTTAAGTCCTGGCATATTCGTCCGAAACGTGACAGCGAACGACACACGACTTCTGGTCACTTTGAGTTGTGGACCGGACTCCATCACATTCACCAGCATCTTGCCCGACCAGACAGGGAAATGGCGTCAGAGAATGAAGAAATCACCATGACCTCGGCACAAAGCCTGTCGATGGTCATGCAGAATTCCGACAAACCCCAGCTACTGGCCCGCCGTTTCAATCAGAGCCGTTCAGGCGTTGCCCTGCACCTGCCCCTCTCAGCCTGTGAAAGAGAGCTTATCGGCGAGTTGGTGCTGATCAGCCTGCACGGAACCAATGATCCCAGCGAATGGAAGATCGGGATCGTCAAACGGGCGCTGAACCGTGAAGAGGGTGTACTTGAGATCGGTGTTCAGTTCCTGACCGGCAATATCATGCCAATCACCCTGCAGCCGGTTAAGAAACAATCGGATGAAGGGTCGGATGAAGGGGACGAAGAAATTCCCAATTACCCCGGGCTCTATATTGACCAGGGCCATTCCCATCGCAGTTCGCTAATCGTACCCAAAAGATGCTTCATCATCGGTCAGGAGTATCGGGTTGAGGAGATGATCCCTGCACCTGATATCATCCCCCTGCAACTGTTGGAGAACACAGCAATGTTTGAGCGATACCGGGTTAAGAGCAGTTGATTAACAATTCCCGACAGCGCCACTTCACGCCTTCTGAATCAGTACTGCCAACGGTTGGTCCATAGTCGTTTCAAGCTCCGCTTCCACACGGCCAATCAATGCCTGCAAAGCCTCAGACTCACCAACCAGCGCATGACTCTCTGGCAACACATAGTGCGCAGAGTGGTAGAGCGTTGAGAGGGTGACTTCATTCAGATCCCTTGCAAGCGCCCACCCTCCACCATCAGTTCTCAATACTAAACGTATCCCCCGCATACTCTGCATTGCTTTATCAACCTGTTCATCGGTGGCCGTATCGATCTGTTTCACCAGTTCACGCTCAGTCAGGGTTTCACCCAGACGTTGCGCCTTGCGCAAGAGCGTCAGCAGACGAATCGACAGCATGAACTCCCCACCCCGCTGCTCCAAAGCCTTACTCCAGTCTTCCCGGTAGATGCTCAGACAGTAGACAAATTCAGCACCCAGCAGGGTCACAAACCAGGAGAGATAGATCCAAATCAGAAAAATTGGCACGGCTGCCAATGCGCCATAAATCGTCTCGTAGGTTGGAAATGCAGTCACATAGAGCGCAAAACCACGCTTGGCTGCCTCAAACAGGAGCGCCGCCAGCACACCGCCAACCACGGCATTTCTCAGGGGCACACGACGATTGGGTACCAGCGCATAGAGCAGGGTAAATGCAGAGGCTGAGATAATCACCGGCATCAGGCTAAGCAAACGCGTGCGCAGCAAAATCACTGTCTCTCCATCGCTGAAGAGAGGGATCGAGACCAGATAGGAAGTCACACCTACACTGAAAGCAATCAGAATCGGCCCGAGGGAGAGAATGGCCCAGTAGACAGTGAACTTGGCAACCAGCGTGCGTTTGCGCCGCACATGCCAAATAGCGTTAAAAGCCTTGTCGATATTACTCATTAACAACAAGGCAACCAGAATCAGAACGGCAAAACCCACCCCGGTCAGCTTACCGGCCTTTTGACTGAAATTACGCAGATGCTCCTGCACGGCTTCACCGGCAGCGGGCACAAAATTCTGGAAGATGAAGTTTTCCACCTGCTCCGAGAGGCGGTCAGAGGCTGGAAAAACAGAGAACAGCGCTAACATCACCGTCATCAGCGGTACCAGCGAAAGTAATGTGGTATAGGTCAGCGCGGCCACGTGCTGCATACCGCCATCCAACGAAAAGTGGTGCATCAGCAAGCGGAAAAAAGGTCCGACATGCCTCAATGGGGAGCGGCTGATGGGATGTTCGGACGATGGATTCATATCTGATAATTCCCTTTGGGCCTGTTAACACTAATCCGGATAGAGGGAATATAACGCATAGCCCACAAAGAAACGCGAATCGAGTGAAGTGAGAGAGCTTTCTGGAGCGATAGAGTCGGGATGGTTACAATGTCGTAAATATTCTTTGGAGATTCCCCATGAGTGTCGAAATCTATCACAACCCCCGTTGCAGCAAATCCCGTGCGACCCTGCAACTATTGCAGGATCAAGGGGTGGAACCGGAAATTGTAGAGTATTTGAATACCCCTCCCGACAAAGCCACCCTGAAACGGATTCTCGACATGTTGGGACTGGAACCCAGAGACCTGATGCGCACCAAGGAGAAGGCGTACAAAGAGAGCGGTCTCGATGACTCTTCTCTGACCCGTGACCAGCTGATCGACGGTATGATCGCCAATCCCATATTGATTGAGAGACCCATCGTGATCAAAGATGGCAAAGCGGCTATCGGCCGACCGCCGGAAAAGGTACTGGAGATTCTCTGACATGGCTGAAGTACTGATTCTCTACTACAGCCGTCATGGGGCCACCGCAGAGATGGCAAGGCAGATCGCCCGCGGCGTTGAGGAGATCAAGGACATGACCGCCAGGATACGCACTGTACCGGCGGTATCCACCGTCTGCGAAGCTACAGAGGATGAGATTCCCGAGCAGGGAGCACTCTATGTGAGCGAAGCCGATCTGACCGAGTGCTGCGGCCTGGCTGTCGGCAGCCCAACCCGTTTCGGCAACATGGCCGCACCCATGAAGTATTTTCTCGATACTACCAGCCGACTCTGGATGAGCGGTGCCCTGATCGGAAAACCTGCGGGTGTGTTCACTTCCACTTCCAGCCTGCATGGCGGACAGGAAAGCACCCTGCTCTCCATGATGCTGCCGTTGCTGCATCACGGCATGTTGCTGGTGGGCGTCCCTTACTCCGAGACAGCCCTGCTGCATACCACCAGCGGGGGGACACCTTATGGTGCCAGCCACCTGGCTGGTGGTGACAGCAAACTGCCTCTGACTGAGGATGAGAGGCAGATCTGCCGTACCCAGGGGCGACATCTGGCAGAGATTGCCTCGCGTCTACAACATGACAACGCCTGAAACAAATCCATGCCTCAGCAACTACCCCTCGGTATCGGCATTCGGCCCAGTGTTGATTTCAGCAGTTTCATTGCCGGTCGCAATGGAGAGACACTCTCGCATCTGCGAAGCACCCTCGACCCTTTCCTCTATCTCTGGGGAGAATCGGGCAGTGGCAAGAGCCACCTGCTGCAGGCCGCCTGTGGACTGGCACAGACAGAGGGCCGGCGACCGGCTTATCTGCCGCTGAAATCGGAACAGGAAATCGACCCTGCCATGCTGGACGGCCTGGAGGGCTTTGCGTTGGTCTGCCTGGATGATCTGGAGCGAATCACAGGACACCAGGATTGGGAGCAGGCGATTTTCAACCTATTCAACCTGCTGCGTGAAACTGGTGCACAACTAGTGGTGGCAGCTGACCGCCCTCCGGCCAGTCTGGCCGTTGCTCTGCCTGATCTGGCTTCCAGGCTCACCTGGGGCCCCTGCTACCATTTGTTCCCGCTGGATGACGATGAGCGTCTAGAGTTACTCCTGGCCAGCGCAGAGCGCCGGGGTATGAGCATGAGCGTGGAGACCGCCAGCTTTCTGCTACAGCGCACTCCCCGCGACATTCACTTCCTGACCCTGTTGGTGGACCGCCTCGACAGCGCATCAATGGCGGCACAGCGCCGGCTGACCATACCTTTTGTACGTGAAATCCTCAATCTGTAGCAGACTATAATCAATCCAATGGCAACCACTTACGCGCTTTACCAGGTTATTAACCCGGCACCTTAATAATATAAAGGCGTGATCGACAGGTAGACTCATGAGCACAACCCAACAGACCATTCAGCAGAAACTGCAGACCACTTTCTCCCCCATCCACCTTGAGGTGATCAACGAAAGTCATATGCACAATGTCCCGGAAGGGTCTGAATCCCACTTCAAGGTGGTTCTGGTCAGTGAGGCCTTTGTCGGAGAGAGACTGATCGCTCGTCACCGGCAGGTCAACCAGGCGCTTAAAGAGGAACTGGATGGCGGTATCCATGCACTAGCCCTGCACACCATGACACCGGATGATTGGTTCAACAAGGGCGGAACCGTCACTGACTCCCCACCATGCCTGGGAGGTTCCAAGCAGGGTTGACGGGGCAGGTGTTCAATTGGCTGAGAGGCCTGTTTCGTCCTCTGCATCGTTCTTCCCAGCATCAGCAGCTGGTCGATAGAGAGACACAACGTCTGACACTCTACCACCTCCCGCTCTGCAGCTATTGTCTCTACGTGCGCCGCACACTCTGGCGATTGAGCCTCAACATCGAATTGCGCAATATCCTGGAGGGTCAGTGGGGCAGTGAACTACGCAATGAAGGCGGAAAAATCCAGACACCCTGCCTGCAGATTCGACATCCGGACAGGGTCGAGTGGATGTATGAGTCTGCCGAGATCACCCAATATCTAAAACAGCGTTTCGGTGCTAACAGCAAAACCTGACGCGTAGTCGTTAGCCGGTTCACTCCTGTCGATTGAAATACTCCCTGGTCAGGGTAAATACCACAGGGCTTAACAACAACAACGCCACCAGGTTGGGAATCGCCATCAATGCGTTGAGTGTATCCGCGATCAGCCAGACGAATTTGAGATAATCCTGGGCCATGGCACCGACGGGGATCATCAACACCCAGAGCACGCGAAAGGGTGTGATCGACTTGATACCGAAGAGGTACTCCACACAACGCTCACCATAAACACTCCAGCCCAGGATGGTGGTAAAAGCAAAGATAGCCAGTCCCAGGGAGACCACATAGCCACCCACACCAGGCAGCGCCCGCTCGAAGGCCATGGAGGAGAGTGCAGCCCCTGTCTCACCACTGGTCCAGGCCCCGGTGACCACAATTGCCAGACCGGTAATGGAGCAGACAATGAGCGTATCGATAAAGGTACCCAACATGGCCACGCTACCCTGGCGCACCGGGCTGTCGGTGGCGGCCGAGGCGTGAGCGATAGGCGCGCTGCCCAGTCCCGCTTCGTTGGAGAAGATACCCCGGGCCACACCAAAACGGATTGCCGCCCAGACCGCCGCACCTGCAAAACCGCCTGTAGCGGCTGTCGAAGTAAAAGCCTCCCCTACGATCTCGACAACAGCTCCCGGAATGGCGCCCGCATTCAATACAAGCACAACCAGTCCGCAAAGGAGATAGGCAATCGCCATCAATGGCACCAATTTACCCGCCACTTCAGCAATTCGCCGAATGCCTCCGATCAGCACCAGGGCCGCCAGAACGGCCATCACGATACCAGTAACAACAGGTGCTATCTCCAGTCCAGCATTTTCCGACAGGGCGTGCGCTACTGAATTGGCCTGTACGGTGTTGCCTATACCAAAACCAGCCAGTGCGCCGAAGATGGCGAACAAGGTGCCGAGCCAGGCCCACTTCGCGCTCAGGCCATTCTTGATGTAGTACATGGGGCCGCCCACATGGTTGCCCCGCTCATCCACCTCACGATATTTCACAGCGAGGACCGCCTCGGCATATTTGGTAGCCATGCCGACCAACGCCGTACACCACATCCAGAACAACGCACCGGGCCCACCCATGGCGATGGCGGTGGCCACACCGGCAATATTACCCGTGCCGATGGTCGCAGAGAGGGAGGTCATGAGAGCGTTGAAGGGGCTGATCTCGCCTGCGCCCTGCTCTTCGCGGCCACGCCACAGCATGCGGAAGCCATAACCCAGCCGGGCCAGGGGCATCAATTTCAGCCCGATCATAAGGAATAGACCAGTGCCGAGTATCAACACCAGCATGAGTGGTCCCCAGACAATGCCGTTCAGGCCTGAAATCAGATTGGTAATGGTCTCCACTCCAGTCTCCCCCTATTTTGTTTTATTCTTTCTCGGCCCTACCCATGGCGTGAACGTGGGGCCATCGAGTCACACTATACACAACTCATCTCAGTGCCAAAACCGAGGCAGAACCCACGTCTTTCCTGCAGTATTCTCTACTCAGCCTGTCACATTGCCTTCCGTCAGCATCGGCTATGACTCGATTTATCCCTTGAGATCATGTGGCTTGCCAGCTAATCTCTGAGCATCTGACTCAACCATTGGCCGGGATAGTGACCATGTCAGTCTGTAAAAACCTCAAAGGATATGCCCGACACCATGAACGGGTGGCGGATTTTTTCTCCCTGCTCGCGGTGGCGCTGTTTTTTGGAACGCTCCTGCTGGGTGCAACTTTCTACAACCCCATCATCAGCTGGATAAAGCAGGATATTCTACTCCATGCCCCCACTCTGATTTTACTGTTGCTGGTTGATATCTTCCTCATTTTCCTTTTCCTGAATGTGGGCTCGGCCCGCTTCACTAGGGAAGCTCTGAACGAATCGTTTGTCAGCGAACGTTTCCTCTCGCTTGCTTCAAAACTGCCATGAGCGAAGAAAAACAGTGCAT
>JAHXHT010000115.1 GCA_025656435.1 Candidatus Thiodiazotropha sp. (ex Gloverina cf. vestifex)
CAGTCACAATTACGGCCATACAACCGCGCCTACGCCTATCGGGGACTAATCGCCTCGGCTTTCAGCCTTCCATGGCGATCAGCGGATGAAAGTATCCGCCTGTTAAGAATTGTGAACTCGATATGACATATTGATCACCTGCTTTGGCGCTTATCTAATAAACGTCTGTGTTTCCTTCCGTTTCAAATAAGTAATTTCAGCTAAGCTAGTGGGAGTGAAAGCAACGATGAGCACCCATCCCGATGTCGGTTTTACTTGAGTTCAGCATTTTTCCTACGGACCAGGGTGAGAGTGTCAGCGCTCCTGTCAGTCAAGTCATCAAACTCATCCGTGACAGTGGCATCGACTATCAACTCACCCCCATGGGCACTATCATTGAAACTGAGAATATCGAGCAGGCTCTCGAATTGATAAAGGCATCGAGTGAACGGTTACAGCAACTAGGCGCTCAACGTGTCTACTCATCTATCAAGCTGGATATTAGGCAGGGAGAGATGGGGCGGCTGGCAGGTAAAATTCGATCGGTGAAAGACCGGATCGGTGAAATCTCCACCTAATAAGGATGAGACCACCGGTTCATTCGTACTCTTCTGGCACGTGAGGCACGCCTTAAGTACCACAATGATTTTTAGGGGATATTGATGAATCAAGGATCTATGTCGGATGATCTTGTACAAGCCTTGCGGAAACTATGGCACGAGAGTTTCCATGGCTTGCTCTCCACTCATTCTGTGAAATATGAAGGCTATCCTTTTGGCTCGCTACTGCCAATTTGTCTAGACAGCAAAAGCCATCCTCTGATGATGATCTCACATTTGGCACAGCACACACGCAACCTGGATGCTGACCCTCGCTGCTCGATAATGTTGATACAACCTGGCCATACGGATGTCCAACAGTGGGCACGTCTGACCTGCCTGGCTAATGCGGAGCCAGTCAATTCAAGCGCATCAATGGAGCGTTACTACCGATACTACCCTGACAGTCGACGCTACCATAAGGAGCTCAACTTTCAACTCTATCGACTGCAACCGATGCAGTTCTACTTCATTGCCGGGTTCGGTTCGGCCCGCTGGTTCGATGTCAGCCGAATACTGGATCAGCGTCATTTCCCTATTGCCAGTGAAGTGGAGATGCTCTACCAAATAAACGCCCATGGACATCAGGTCTTGAAAGCCTATTTGACCGAGAGACAGCTCAAATTCACAGACCATACAAACGCAGTCGGTGCAGACTCGATGGGATTGGATATCCGGCAAGGGGAGACCTTAATACGACTGCACTTCGAAACCCCAATCCAAGATGAGCATACCTTTCTGTCAATCATGAAAGGTGAAGATTCAGGGTGATAGAGAAGCAACTCCCGCTATAACCAGAAATTTTACAGGGTAGATCTTCTCTATCAGAAGATAGTACACTTGGCCTCAACAATAACCTGGCGTTTTACTTGGCAATAGGGGCTTTTTCCATGAATGTTGCAATTCCCGAGCGTGATGGCGACGGCTATCTCGCTGATATGAATGCATGGACCCCAGAAATCGCCAAAGCGATGGCTGAATCGGATGAATACGATCTCAACGACGAGAAGTGGGTGCAGATTCTAAAAGCGCGGGAGTACTATGAAGAGTTCAACGTAGTGCCGCCGATTCGTAAATTCTCGAAATTTCTGGGCGCTGACCAGAAAGCGATGTTCAAACTCTGGCTGACCGGACCGATGAAACCGATCACAAAGTATGGCGGCTTGCCAAAACCTACTGGTTGCGTCTGACTGAGTTCTCAGTGGCGCCCAAGGGCGGATGAATACACCGCCCTTGGGTGACTCGAAAACGACTGAACTTCCCCCTTCTCCCCGACTTCGTTAACATAACCGCTTTTTGTTCAGCGGAGTTGACGCATGACCTCACCTAACATTCTCGGACAACTCAGCGCGCTGCATGAACTACAGCAACAGTTGCTAGAATCCGCATCCGAGCCTGAAGCAGTCGAGCAGTTTCACCCCCAGCTACCTTCACTGAATTGGTATTTTGGTCGCGGCGTCTATCTGGAGCTTTATTGGTTGAGAGAGAGACTGGAAGGAGACGTGGATCTGAGCCAACGCGTCAGCCATCTGTTCGAACCAGGTGAGCTGTCACTACAGGCACAGTGCCAACAGCCCCCCCCCACAGCACATCTGATCCAATGGGCAAGCGATATCCGTGATGAAAACCTGAGGCGACTGGCCACTCCCGGCGCACTGCCCGATCACATTTTCACCACCAATGACCGCCTGCAGTGGTTCCTGTTGCAGGAACAGGCAAAAATCTACGAATCCATGCTTGAGGTGCTGAACCAGCGCAGCCTCAATAATCAGGATACCGGCCATATCTGCACCCACCCCCTGGTAGCGGCAGAGCCCGTCTGGCGAACCCGCGAGATCTCTCAGGGACACTATCGAATTGGTGCCAGGGACGAGCCCAAGGCCTATGACAATGAATTGCCACCCCAGGCCGTGGAACTGAGCAGCTATCGCATAGCGCTCACACCCGTCAGCAATGCTCAGTATCTTGCCTTCATGCAGGCTAGCGGTTATGAAAACGCATCATTCTGGAGTGATGAGGGCCGACACTGGCTGCAAGAAAACAGCACCAGGCACCCGGAATACTGGCGCCAGGATCCAAGCGGTAACTGGTATGAGTCAGCCATCAACGGCACCAGTGATCTACCGGCCGATGAACCAGTCACGGGCATAAACCGTTTTGAAGCTGAGGCTTACACGCAGTGGGTAAACCAACTCGGTACTGAGTTCAAAGGTGCCGTCTTGCAGCACGAGTATCAATGGGAGGTCGCCGCCAGGAGTGGCGTGCTACAGCAGACAGGGCGTGTCTGGGAGTGGTGTAGTACACCCTTTCACACCTACCCGGAATTCCAGCCCTTTCCCGATGAACCACAGGTCAGCTTACCTAACGGGACAATTCTGCGTGGTGCCAGCATGCATACACAGCGTGTGATTCGCAGATCGAGTTTCCGTCACTGGGCAGATCCTTCGGATCATTTTCATTTCTCCGGCATGCGAATGGTCTTCCCCCCCAAGCATGAGTGGAGTTGATCAGGAACCCTATTCATGAAATTCGGGATCGAACGCGCACACCCAAGACCTAATCGATTAAAGTATCTACCGGCTCTGCCAACAACCCGGTTAGAGAGACTCGATTTAGGTAACAGAAAGGCGCTGTATGGCCATTAATTCGATCATGGGACCCTCGGTACTGGGAATCCAGAAGGGACTTCAAGGTATGCGTCGCGTCGCATCCGAGATAGCGAGTACCCAACAGACCCAACAGGCCAAACCCACTGATCTCTCACGCGCAATGGTAGAAATGAAAGTTCACGCGAATCAAACCAAGGCATCAGTCAAAGCCCTGCAGGCTGCAGATGATGTCCTGGGTACTCTGATTGATGAGCGTGCCTGACGCCACGCCTCACAAGATCGCTTCATAAATCTAACAATCAGGTCTTAGCTTTATGCCCGGGTTATACGAACAACATCGAGAGGTCGACAGCCTTGATGTCCTTGGTCAGCGCCCCAACGGAAATATCATCCACGCCTGTCTCGGCAATGGCGCGAACCGTTTGCAGGTTGACGTTGCCAGAGGCCTCCAGCCTGGTTCGACCGGCATTCAGCTTCACGGCAGCTTGTAGTGCGTCCAAATCGAAGTTGTCGAGTAACACACGTTTTGCACCTGACTCAAGCGCCTTCTCCAACTGAGAAAGCGACTCGACTTCAATCTCAATACTGATGCCTGCCGGAACGGTGTCATTTGCCATCTGTAGCGCAGCTTGAATCGAACCGGCTGCATGGATGTGGTTTTCCTTGATCAAAACTGCATCATATAGCCCGATGCGATGGTTTTCACAACCACCACAACTGACTGCATATTTTTGCTGCAGGCGAAGACCCGGAATGGTCTTGCGGGTATCGAGAATTGTTGCACCTGTACCTGCCACAATATCTGCGTAGCGTCGTGCCAGCGTAGCTGTGCCTGAAAGCGTCTGTAGATAATTCAGCGCCGTCCTCTCTCCACTCAGCAGAGCACGGGTTTGGCCCTGTAAGGTGCAAATGACTTGAGCGGGTACCAGACGATCACCATCCTTTGCCTGCCACTGGATCTCCACTTTATCATTCAGCTGCCGAAACACCTCATCGAACCAAACCGTACCGCAAAGCACAGCAGATTCCCGGCAGACAATCTCAACTTCTGCCTGGGCACTCTCGGAGATCAGTCCAGCGGTAAGGTCGCCACTGCCAAGATCTTCCTCTAACGCTTGCTTCACCTGTCGCTGAAGGTGAGCTGGAATGGGCAAATCATTCATCCCGAAACTGCGAGCAATTCCACTTCGAACACAAGGGTGGCATTCGGTGGGATGACGCCTCCGGCACCTCTTGCTCCATATCCCAGCTGGGGAGGAATGGTGAGGCGACGTTTCCCACCTATTTTCATCCCGGCGACGCCTTCATCCCAGCCACGAATCACCATGCCCTTTCCCAGCGTGAAGTCAAAAGGCTGGTTGCGATCCAGCGAAGAGTCAAATTTTTCTCCCTCCACCAACCAGCCGGTATAGTGCACGGTAACACGCTGGCCGGCGGCAGCCTGCTCTCCATCACCTTCACTCAAATCCTCGTACTTAAGACCGGAATCAGTCATTTTCTCACTCATTGAAGAACTCCTCATAGGGCGTGTCAGCCACAGGCGCCAGTTTGCGCTTGACTTGGAAAGTCTGCAGTTTAATTGGGATCAGACAGGTGTCAATGCAGCGATTGATCAGGCCGAAGCAGTGGAAGCAGCAGTATTCTTCAATGCGGTGAGCATGGCATCCAGCGCACGATCAATGATCGGTGTGTCGGATATCTCCACCAACTTGGCTGTCTCATCGCGAAAGCGCTTCGCCAGATCAGCAGTGGTCAACTCCATCGCCTTCATGCCCTTGCGATTGACGAAGATGTAGGTATCGGTCACCTTGCTTTTCCAGGAGAGTTTGACCCGATTCTTTACCGAGCCATCCTGCATCTCCAACCAGGTACCGATTTCCAAATCGCCCGCCTGCAAGGAGAGCTCATCATGTTCATCGGCAGCGTCATCAGCCACCTGACGCATGGTGTTGTAACCGGACACAATCTGACTATCGGGAAAATGCACTTCATGGGATACAGAAGGATTGGTACCCGCACCACCCATGAGATTCGGATCACCACCCCTGAGGCATCCTATATGGCAGTTTTGCAACTCTTTAAACAGACGCGCCATCTTGTGCTGATCGAACGAGATGCTGTTGAGTCGCTCTCTCAGGTTCCTCAGCAGTTCCGGTATTCCACGCAGTAGTTGCTGACGCTCTGCATAGTCAGACTTGGGTTGAACGCTCCACAATAGACGGTCGACAATCTCTAGGGACTCCCGCCACTCCTTACTGTCAGCGCCCTGACGCAGATAGTTCAACAAGAGCACGTCCTTCCAGCCATCTTCCAGCAGAGACATAACGGCTTCAGGTAGCACCTGTTGTGAATCCAACCGCTTGTTTAACTCGGAAATAACAGTCTGCTTTGCTGATCTAAGCTGCTCCTTGCCCCGAGTCACCTGATTGGTGCGCTGCTCGGCAATCTGCGCCCCGCGTTGCTCCTGTTGCCACCAGGCACTGAACTCATCATCCAGCTCGGAAAAAATTGCAGGATCATCCTGGAAATCGTTCAGCACCCTTTTTACGACAGACTCTATTTTGATGTAGAGAACATCATTTGCCCGGTCACCCGTATCATTCCAACCCACGGCAGCCTGTGCCAGCGAATTGAGCAGACGTCGGGCAGGGTGCACCTTCTTACTGAAAAAGTTCTTGTCGATGATGGCGACTTTGAGCATCGGTATCTGGAGACGGCTGATGAGTGCCTTCATGGCATCCGGCAGGCTATAGTCATCCAGGATAAATTCGAACAGCATGGAGATGACATCGATAGTGTCATTGTCAGCATCGCCCAGTGCCCGAGTGACGTGACCATCGGAAGCAATCTGCAGATCACTGACCAACTGCGCACGCATCTGATCGGGACTTAAGGCCTGTGTGACACGACGCCCCTGAGGCAACATCACCACATTGGACTGCTGAATCGCATTTAGCGCACCCAGCAACTCCCCGGTATCGATCATCGGCACTGCACCTACCGGAGCAGTGACCATCAGACTGGAAGCGGTCATCCCATCAGAAACCCGAGTACGCCTGACACCCAGTAACTGCTGCAGAGCCGCAAATACCTCACCTTGGACATCGGTGGTCTGTGCTGGGGTGGTATATGCCGACTGACTTGCTGGATCGGCCAGATAGGAGGACTCACCTGCCAGTTGGCTTTCCCCCCCATCCCCACGCACCATCGCAGGTGAAACGGGGTTACGTCGGACTTTTGGTGTCAGCTTGGGAATAACCCCCGCTTGACCCAGCAGAATATTGATCTCGTCATACAGCCCGCCAATGAAATGCATGATGTGTCGATCGAATAGCTTGTAGACAACCAGCTTGACCGGCAACTCGACCGGCACACTGCTCATCGCGACTTGAAAGGCACCACAAAGGACCGCTGGCGATAACGGTGACTGCTGTGCAAACCGTTCATCAATGCGTCCACCACCGATGATGTAGGCAAATCGCTGGCCCATAGCATAAAGCTCACGGGTGAAGCGGTTCTCTGCCTTGGAGGCCATATTGGTGATGGCAAGAGAGTCCTCAAGCTCCTCATCGTCGAGCAACGCCATTTCAGTATCGCGGCTTAGCTCATCGAGACTGGGTTGAGAAACGCTGACCTCACCCGTCTCCCAGAAGCGATCATAGGTCCGCAATATCTCCTGATTGAACGAGCGATCAATGTTATTCCGCTGTTTACGCAGCTCGCGCATGGAATCGAAGTAGATATTCTGCAGCGTATTGCTATCAGACTTATTGGCCATCTCGTAGAGTGCATCATCGAGATTTTCGAACAGGCCACCCATTAACTTTGGGAGGGTCTGAGCAATCAGTTTACGGCACTCAGCCGCAATCCGACGCCCATTGACATCAAGAGAGATGTTGCTTCGACGAGGCACTGCTGAGCCGAAAGTAATTATGTTGTCTTGACCTGGCATTTGTAGACACTTGTAAAAAACCGCCGCACATATGCTCCGATGCAACCAGAATCACCTACCCGCACCTATGTATTAAGGTATGACACTCTGCCATCAATGACTGAGAAAACCCTCACAAAAGCCAGGAACAGGGAAATGCGTCCACGCTTTCCATGTGCGAAGCCGTACCTAAAAACTAGCACTAAGACTCTGAGCTTTCAACAAATATCAAGCATAGCAAGATGTTAACGCATCCTAATATCCGCTTGAGTAGGGCATTTCCCTAGTCCTTGGTCATCAATGGAATGTCATTCTCAAGAACAAAATGCCTAAGCTGCCCCACCTTAGGGAAGCTCTGAACGAATCCATCGATTGAGGGATAATGGTGCACATTCTAGGCCAATCATTATATAGACCCCATGAAGCAAACAACTT
>JAHXHT010000116.1 GCA_025656435.1 Candidatus Thiodiazotropha sp. (ex Gloverina cf. vestifex)
CCTAACGGTCGCAATTACGGCCATACAACCGCGCCTACGCCTATCGGGGACTAATCGCCTCGGCTTTCAGCCTTCCATGGCGATCAGCGAGCGATCGTTGACGCTTTTTTACCTAAACCGAGTATGAGAGCGCTTCCTGTAAGCCCCACAAAACGCTATGATTCTTTGTTTGAAGAGACAGTTACGTCATTAATACAAAATCAATGGCAGATCTGAACACCAGTTCCACGAAAAACGCATCACAAGCAAAATAATCCGGATTCTGATGAGCAGCGATAAACCCGTCGAGACAAGGCCCCAAAAACTGGACCTGATTCAATCCTTCCTACAACAGGTTCCGGGGCGGGTCTCCGCTATTCTTGAAAACTGGCATCAGCTGGTGCACAGCGACTGGGATGGCAAAATGCTCGACATGTTGATTGAGCGAATTACCACACTGGCAGAATCCAGCGGTAAATTCGGTGTTCCCCAGATCACACAGAGCGGCAATTCCCTGATCGGACATCTCAGCGACTACCACAACACCGGACTGAAACCCCAACACGATGATGTGGTCGCCCTCGACGGCTTGATCCATGCGTTCAAAGATGCCTCCATCCAAGCCTGTAACCAGCAGGCTGAATCGCTCATTCATGAAGCCGGTGAGAGTGAGGATTCAGAGTTCCCCAAAGCAGCGGGAGAGTGCCAAGTTTTCCTGCTCGGCATTGATGAAGGCCTCGCTGCCAGTCTGACTCGAAACCTGCAGGCAAAGAACTTCGACGTGGCGTTATTGGCTGATGCCGATGAGATGATTCACCACTACGAGATCAATCCCGATGATCACTGTATCCTGATCAGCCACACCGACTGGCTGGGACAGCTCTTTCCTGAAAGCAAAACGGGCGGTCTCTGGAACAAAGAGAATGGCCTGCCCGGTGTTCCCGTTGCATTTATTGCCGATAACAATGACCTTAATACACGGCTTGCTGCCATGCGGGTGGATGCCAACGCCTATTGGTCAAAACCAGTAGACCCTTTCCTGGTCGCCAAGCGTGTACAAGAGATGACCACCTCAGAGGTGGATGCGCTCTACCGCGTTCTGATTGTCGAGGATGACCCCGCCCAGGCCGATTTTGCCGATGTTATTCTCAGCAAGGCCGATTTCAAATGCCGCAGCGTCATTGATCCTCTGCAGGTAATGGATGCAATGCAGGCATTCAAACCCGACCTTATTCTGATGGATCTCTACATGCCCGGCGCCAGCGGCACCGAATTGACCACCATCATCAGAGAGCAGAACGAGTTCGTCGATGTCCCCATCGTTTTCCTCTCCGGCGAACAGGATCTGGACAAACAGCTCAAGGCACTCAGCTTTGGTGGCGAGGACTTTCTCTCAAAACCCATCGCCCCCAAGCATCTGATCAGCACAGTCACCAACCGCATCCGGCGTGCACGCCAGCTGAACAACCGTCTCGGCGGCCAGGCCAGGAGTGAAAAAGAGACCGGGCTGCATACCCGAAACTATCTCATGGAGCGGCTCGACGCCCTACTGCTGGCTGATTCAAGCATCGACGAGACTACCTGTGTGCTTAATTTGCAGATCGACAATCCTGAACACTTGGTGGCATCGGTTGGCATCGGTGGCATGGACGTCGTCCTCGCAGAGGTCGCCCGGCATCTCAAGAATCACTTGCAGTCACAAGATGTCCTGACACGTTTTGGCGACAGCGATCTTGGACTTCTGCTCTCACGAGGCAGCCTGGAGCAGATTGAGTCTCTTGCTGACAAGCTCTGCCAGAGTGTTTCCAAACAGATCATTGAGGTAGACAACAACACGGTCGGTACGACTCTCAGTATTGGTATTTACTCTTTGGAAGCCGGCAATCAGGACTCCCGCTCAATCATCGCTCATGCCCAGATCGCCAGTCGTGAAGCGCAGGGGGCAGGTGGTAACCAGATCAAGCTGTCCAAGCCGGAACCCAAAGACGAAGACACTGCCAGTGACGAATCCGACATCGGCAATCTGATCGCACGGGCCTTCGATGAGAAGCTCTTCAATATCTTTTTCCAGCCTGTGGTTGCGTTACAGGGCTCACCCGAAGCCCACTATCAGACCTTGATCCGACTGCAGGAGCCCGACAGCAAACTACATCTTGCCGGTGATTTCATTCCAGCGGCCGAGGAGATGGGGCTGATCAGCAAGATTGATCAATGGACCACCCGGCAGGCCATCAATGTGGTCAACGAACATCGCAAGCAAGGTAATCTGTTACACCTCTTCGTCTCCCAGTCAACGGACTTGTTGGAGAATATTGAGCGCTTGACCTGGCTGCAGGAGAAACACCGCAGCGGCCACATCACCGCGAAGAACCTGACTTTCGAATTCAATATCAATGAGGTGGGTAAGAATCTCAACTCGGCCAAGATCTGTTTCGACATGCTGCAGAAGATCGGCATCACTACCCTGCTGACCCGTGTGACACTTACCCCAGAAACGGAAAGAACCATCCGACATCTGCCTATCAGCTATATCAAGCTTGACTACAGCCTGCTATCCGGAAACGGTGAAGGGATCAAGGAAGTGATCACACTGGCACACGAACTGAAGATCAAAGTCATCGCACCCCAGGTGGAGGATCCTCGCAGTATCGCCATTCTCTGGAGCAGCGGCACGGATTTCGTACAAGGTAACTTCGTCCAGCGCCCGGAAAACAACTTGATCTACGACTTCACTGAATCCGTATTAAACTGACGAGCCTCTCCCACCTCATTCATCTATGCTATGGGGTGACACCAATCAGGCTGTCAGGAGTCATATCACCATGGGACAGACACTCACTAAAATACTCTCTCTGTCGTGCCTGTTTGTGCTCGCACCTGCACTGACAGCCGGACCCAGCCTCTATCCCCAACCGGTTACACCGCGGTTCGAAGAGGGAGATGATCAATTTACCTGTCGCGAATTGGAGCAACAGCTCTCATCCCTGTCCCGGCAGACCTACAGTGACAAGCCTGGTTTTTACGATGATCCTTACCACGGCGTCTCCATCTGGGCAGGCACCCTTTGGGCACCCGGTGCCTGGGGCTATCTGGCCTACTCTGGAACGGCGGAATACACCGAACACGCCCGCGTTCATGAGGCGGCTCGTCGTATAGAAGCCCTGCGCCACTTGAAGGCCAGACGCCGTTGCTATGAGTAGAGAGTCATCTTCGCGGGATCTGCACACCCGTGAATATAGTTGGAATGAACTCACACAAATGGTGTTTCAGCACCGTCGTGAGCTGTTCACCGCCAACCTGATTGCCATCCTCGGCGCCATGGCAGCCGTCCCTGTGCCCCTGCTCATACCTTTACTGGTGGATGAGGTACTCCTGAGTCAGCCGGGCAGAGCAGTCGGTCTGATGAACGACCTGTTTCCGGAAAACTGGCATGGTCCGGTGCTCTATATTCTTGCCGTACTGGTATTGACCCTAGTACTCCGCTTCCTGGCCCTGATCTTCGGTGTCTGGCAGACCTGGCAGTTCACCCGTATCGCCAAAGATGTGATCTACCACATCCGGCGCGACCTCCTGCGACGTCTTGAGCGGATATCCATGTCCTCCTACGAGACCATGGGTAGCGGCACTGTCGCCTCACATCTTGTTACCGACCTGGAGGCCGTAGACAGCTTCGTCAGTGTCACTACCAGTAAATTCCTGGTGGCCGCCCTCAGTATCATCGGCACCGCCGTTGTACTACTCTGGATCAACTGGGCTCTGGCTCTGTTCATCCTGCTACTGAATCCCCTGGTGATCTACTTCACCACCATTTTCGGCCGCAAGGTCAAGCAGCTTAAGAAGCGGGAGAACTCCGCCTTCCAGGCCTTTCAGGAATCTCTCGAAGAGACCCTCGACGCGATCCAGCAGATCCGTGCCAGTAACCGGGAACGCCACTACATCCGCCGTATTATTGATAAGGCCAATCACATCCGCCACCACTCGGCCGCTTTTACCTGGAAAAGTGATGCGGCCAATCGGCTCTCCTTCATGATCTTCCTCTTCGGCTTCGATATCTTTCGTGCCGTCAGTATGTTCATGGTGCTCTGGTCCGACCTGACTATCGGTGAGATGCTCGGCGTCTACGCTTATCTCTGGTTTATGATGGGACCGGTGCAGGAGGTCCTGAATATCCAGTACTCCTACAACGCGGCCCAGGCCGCCCTGGGACGTATCAACGATCTGCTGCGTGTGGATCTGGAACCCGCTTACCCCCATCTCCACAACCCCTTCGTGGACAAGACCACCGTCAGTCTTCGTCTGGAGAATCTTGAGTTCGCCTATGGTGATGGTCCCCGTGTACTCGATGGCGTCAACCTGGAGATAAAAGCCGGTGAAAAGGTTGCCTTTGTCGGTGCCAGTGGTGGCGGCAAGACAACTCTGGTGCAGATCATCCTTGGCCTCTATCCCATCAGATCGGGCCGGGTCCTTTTCGACAATGTGCCGGTGGACGAGATCGGCATGGACGTGGTCCGTGACCACGTGGCCACCGTGCTGCAACACCCCGCCCTGCTCAATGACAGCGTCAGGATCAACCTTACCCTGGGTCGAGATATCACCGACGAAAAGCTCTGGCAGGCCCTGGAAATCGCTCAGCTCAAAGAGACCGTAGAGGCACTGGATGACAGTCTGGAAACCCTCATCGGTCGCTTCGGTGTCAGGCTCTCAGGCGGTCAGCGTCAGCGGCTTGCCATTGCCCGTATGGTATTGACCGACCCCAGGGTAGTGATCCTTGATGAAGCCACCTCAGCCCTCGACACGACCACCGAAGGCGACCTGCACACCGCCCTTCAGGCATTCCTCGTGGGACGAACCACTATCATCATTGCACACCGTCTGAGCGCGGTGAAACAAGCTGATAGAGTCCTGGTGTTCGAAGATGGCCGGGTTGTCGAAGAGGGTCGCCATGAGGAACTCTTGGAAAACAACGGCCTCTATACCAGTCTTTATGGCAAGCAGGAGCAAGCCAGCAGCGCCTGAGGGTTTTCTTCTGTTTTAAGTTTCCCTATCGCACAGTCATCCTGACAGTCTTACGATAGAATAGTTATCATTCATTCAACAGACTGGAAATAAAACTTAATGTTCACGGGTATCGTCCAAGGCACTGCAGAAATCGTCTCAATCATCGAAAAAGAGAACTTCCGCACTCATCGGGTCCGACTACCCTATGATGCGCTAAATGGCCTCACATCCGGTGCTTCTGTCGCCCATAACGGTTGTTGTCTGACAGTCACCCAAATCGATGGAGACCTTATCGATTTCGACCTGATGCAGGAGACCTTGCGGGCTACAAATCTTGGTGAGCTTACTGTTGGCGATCATGTTAATTATGAACGTGCTGCACGCTTTGGTGACGAGATCGGTGGCCATGCCATGTCGGGCCATATCCTTTGTACTGCAGAGGTTGTCAAAGTAACAACGAGCCCGAACAATCATAACGTTCGTTTCAAGCTACCGTCAGCCTGGCATAAATACATCTTCACCAAAGGCTACATTGGCATCGACGGCATCAGCCTCACCATCGGTGAAGTCGAGGGAGATGAATTCGACGTCAACCTGATCCCGGAAACTCTAGAACGAACCAACATCGGCAGCCGAGAAGTTGGTGACCGAATTAATATTGAAATCGACCCCCAAACCCAGACCATCGTCGACACGGTGGAACGGGTACTGCCAGTACACGTACCAGCGCATGTCCCAACAGGACTGGCGTACGACATTTCTTATCCAACCATCCAATCACGTTCTACATAAAGCCTTAAAGACAAAAGCTGCATGAGAAACTCGGTGTAGCAAAGCGGCGGATACCAACCATGCATGAACACTCATTAGCACAGTGGCAGCACAACCACGACTTTTCCCTAATGAACAAAAAAGGGGAACAACGAACTCAATACGTGCTCCTGCTCACTGCCGTAACCATGGTGGTGGAGATCATTGCCGGCATCGCCTACGGCTCCATGGCACTGCTGGCGGACGGCTGGCATATGGGTACCCACGTGGCTGCTTTCATGATTGCGATCTTCGCTTATCGCTATGCAAGAAAATATGCTAACAGTCCTGCCTACGCCTTCGGGACCGGCAAGGTGAATGTACTTGGCGGGTTCGCCAGCGCCATTGCCCTGGCCATTGTCGCCCTGGTCATGCTGGCTGAGTCCCTGCAGCGATTCTTCGAACCTCAGATGATTCATTTCAACCAAGCCATTGCTGTCGCCTGCCTGGGTCTTTTCATCAACCTACTCAGCGCCTATCTACTGAAGGATGGCCATAGTCACGACCACCACCATGCACATGATCACGAGCACACTCATCAACACGATCACAACTTAAGAGCGGCTTATCTGCATGTTCTGGCAGATGCCATGACATCCATACTCGCTATCGTGGCACTCCTGTCAGGCAAGATGCTGGGATGGAACTGGCTCGATCCGGTCATGGGTATTGTCGGCGCCATCATCATCACCCGCTGGTCCTATGGGTTGGTAAAGCAGTCAGGTCCCATACTGCTCGATGCGAGCATCGACGAGGCATATCAACAGGATATCAAAGCAACCATCGAAAAAGATGCGGACAATCGGATCTCCGATATCCACATCTGGAAAGTGGGCGCGAACCACTATGCTGCCATTACCGCCCTGGTCACCCACCATCCAAAATCCGCGGAGCACTACAGGCGATTACTGAGTGATTTCCATCGATTGTCCCATGTCACCATCGAGGTGAATACATGTGAGGGCACGCCCTGTATCTCGCCAAAGACAGAAGCAAAATGACAACACATTGAAATTTAGTCGTATGGCGAATGGCATTCTTGCGTTAGACGACACCCAACATCTGGCCCTCTTTCCTGTCCTATTAAAAATACAGACTAATTGATGGTGGGATGATAAATCCATCCAAGTGAGTGACTGAGCTATTTGAAAACCCCTGCATCCAAGCCTGTCAACTGCTCCAGGGTGACATCATTAAACAGCACAATAGATGATCCTTTGTGGTCTTTTAAAAACTCATCAGCATCATCCCTCGTCTCAAGGGGAATCAACTCATGCCCCATCGGCCCCAGCACATCCGAACCGACAACGTAGAAGGCCTTGCGGGCATCAATAAGCGTCAGACCATAGTATTCAGTGACGCCAATCGCCTGAATCTCACTCACATGATGGTTCGGCGCCCACTTCTGCAGATCAAGCAGATACTTAAAAAGATCCTTGGCGCCGTCGAAATGGTGCGCATGTCCATCTTTGTAGAGTACTGTAGCGATCCATTCCGGGTACTTCGCAACAAACATACCACACACTGGACAGGTGTCTTTTTGTCCTGGATTGGGCAACTCTACAGGTTTAGCCGCAACGCTCCCCATCCAGCCAACAACAAACAGTAGCCAAATCACCCTGATGAGATGATTAAAATCTTTTCCCATATTGTTTCTCGAATCGTTAACAAGCTTACAAGCGTGTCGCTACCTCGTGAAAGATTTTGGGACATCCGAGTCCCCAAAATCGACTCGCCAACGCGACAGCCGTTATGCCCCGACC
>JAHXHT010000117.1 GCA_025656435.1 Candidatus Thiodiazotropha sp. (ex Gloverina cf. vestifex)
AAATGCACTGTTTTTCTTCGCTCATGGCAGTTTTGAAGCAAGCGAGAGGAAACGTTCGCTGACAAACGATTCGTTCAGAGCTTCCTTAGCAATAGCTAATAATTCATAACCCTTTTCTATTAACTCATTTGAAAATTCGATGGACTATTCCCAGCTGGGATATAGAAGGACCACGTGAAGACGCGTATGGTAACGGGTCCAGGAATCCTGGGTGCGGATGTGCGCCCAAGATCATGAAATAACCAGGTGGATAAGTCAACAATTGTACGCCGCCGGTTAGCCATTTTTTATAAAGCCATTCCGCAACGGAGGACAATCCATGACGGAAGTAATCGCAACCAATGAGACTATTCTCGTGGTCGGTGGCGGCATCAGCGGCATGACCGCTGCGCTGGAAGCAGCCGAAACGGGTAAGCAGGTCGTCCTGGTTGAAAAGCGCCCCTACGTCGGCGGTCGCGTCACCCAACTGTACAAGTACTTCCCCAAGCTCTGCTTCCCAACCTGTGGGTTGGAGATTAACCAGCGGCGGGCGAAGATGAACCCCAACCTCAACATCATTTCGATGGCTGAGGTGACCGACATCAAGGGTGAGGCCGGCAATTACACTGCCACGGTCAAGATCAGTCCCCGGTACGTGAACGAAAACTGCACAGCTTGCGGCGATTGCGGCAAGGCTGTCGAGGCAGAATTCGACGACGAGTACAACTACGGCATGGGCAAGCGCAAGGGTGCCTACCTACCCCACCGCATGGCCCATCCCGAACGCTATGTCCTCGATCCGGCCATCATCGGCACCGATGATGCACAAAAAGCGAAAGACGCCTGCAAGGTCAACGCCATCGACCTGGACATGCAGGAAGAGGTGATCGAATTCAAGGCCGGAGCCGTTGTCTGGGCAACCGGTTGGAAGCCCTACGATGCCAACAAAATCCAGCCCTACGGCTACGATCGCATCGCCAACGTCATCACCAGTGTTGAGTTTGAGCGGATGGCCGATCCTAACGGCCCGACCGGCGGCAAGCTGACACGTCCTTCCGATGGCAAAGAGGTCAAATCGGTCGCTTTCATCCAATGCGCCGGCTCCCGTGACAAGAATCACCTGCTGCACTGCTCGCGCATCTGCTGCATGGCTTCTCTGAAACAGGCCACCTACCCGGCTGATGATGTGCCGATCACCATCTACTACATTGACATCCGCGCCATCGACCGTTTCGAGGATTTCTACCAGAAGGTCAAGGCGAAAGAGAACGTCAAGTTCATCAAGTCCAAGGTTGCCTCCATCGTTGAGAACAAAGAGAACGGCAATCCAACCCTGCATGGCGTCGATACCGAAGGTTACAACCGCTACGCCGACGAACATGACCTTGTGGTCCTGGCCATCGGTATGGAACCCAGCGTCGACAAAGCCAGCTTCCCGGTGGAAATCACCATCAATGAAGAGGGTTTCATCGAGCCGGCACCAGAAAATGGTGGCGTCTTCGCTGCCGGGTGCTCATCCGATGCACTGGATGTCAACCGAGCCGTTCAACACGCCACGGGGGCCGCATTACGGGCTATCCAAGTGGTCAATCGCGTAGCAGCGACGGAGGGTTAAGAGAGTGGCTGACGATAAGAAATTTGCTGGATATGTCTGTACCGGCTGTGGTCTGGGCGAGCGCCTGGATGCCGGTCAGCTCGAGACCGCCGCCACCCGCGACGGCAAGTTGCAGAGCTGCAAACAGCATGAGATGCTTTGCTCCGCAGAAGGCGTGCAGATGATCAAAGACGACATCGCCAACGACGATGTCACCCATGTCATGATCGCTGCCTGTTCCCGCCGCGCCAAGGTGGAGGCCTTTAATTTTACCGATGTAGCCTTAACCCGCGCCAATCTGCGTGAGGGTGTCATCTGGGTGCGTCCCGATACGGACGAGAACAAAGAGACCACTCAGGAGATGGCGGACGACTACATCCGCATGGCCTGTGCCGAGCTGAAGTCGATGACCAAGCCCAGCGCATCCGGTGAGCAGTCGGTGAACAAGAACATCCTCGTGGTGGGTGGCGGTATCACCGGTATGACTGCAGCCATTGAGGCAGCGGCGGCCGGCTACCCGGTCCACCTGGTGGAAAAAAGCGGTGCTTTGGGCGGCGCAGTGGGCAGTTACTACAAAGTAATCCCCACTCGCTCACCTTACGATGCACCGGCTGAGAACCCGATACCTGCCTTGAGTGAAGCCATTGAAGCAGACGGCAACATTACCGTTCACCTCAATAGCACCCTCACCAAAACCGATGGCGCACCGGGTCGTTTCAGTGTCGATATCGCCACCGAATCCGGCGCTACCGAAACGGTCTCCATTGGCGCCATCATTCAGGCCTCCGGCTGGAAGCCTTACGATGCCAACCAACTGCCGGAATTCGCCTATGGAAAGAGCCAGGATGTGGTCACCAACCACGAACTGGAAGCCCTGGCTGTAGCGGCCAACGGTGGCCCCATCAAGCGTCCCTCCGACGGCAAGGAAGTGCAATCGGTGTGCTTCATCCAGAATGCGGGGCAATGCTCGGATAAGGATGGACATCTGACCTACTTCGCGGGCGTTACCGACCTGGTATCCATCAAGCAGGCGATGTACTTCAAAGAGCTAAACGGTGAGTGCGATACCACCATTCTGTTCGACAATCTGCGTACACCGGGTGCGGGTGGCGAAGACTTCTACCGTGCCGGCCAGAATGCGATGGTCACCTTCTCCAAGGGTATTGCTTCTGAAGTGGTCCCCGGCGACAGTCTCACCGTCAAGTTTGAGGACAAGATCCTCAATGAACAGACCGAAATGGCCTGTGACCTTGTCGTGTTGGCGACCGGCATGGAGCCCAACTCCGGCCCCGACCCCTACGCACGGTTGATGGTAGACGAGGCGGAAGATGAGGAAGAGAAAGCCAAGGCCCAGGCAATCCTGGAGAATGCCCCCCCATCGATACTCAACCTGCAGTATCGTCAGGGTACCGATCTACCTCATCTGAAGAACGGTTTCACCGATTCACACTTTATCTGCTTCCCTTATGAGACACGTCGCACCGGTATCTACTCCGCCGGCCCTGTACGTCGTCCGATGGACATCCAACAGGCACGTGACGATGCAACCGGCGCTGCATTGAAGGCCATTCAGGCCGCTGAGAATGCCGGCCTCGGCCGGGCGGCGCATCCACGCTCCGGCGATCTCTCCTTCCCCACTTTCCGCAAGGAAGGCTGTACCCAATGTAAACGCTGTACGGTTGAGTGCCCCTTCGGCGCCATCAATGAGGATGAGGAAGGTTACCCGATGTACAACGAATCCCGTTGTCGTCGTTGCGGTACCTGTATGGGTGCCTGTCCGGTACGCGTCATCTCATTCGAGAACTACTCGGTAGAAACCGTCAACCAGCAGATCAAGAACGTCGATATTCCCGAAGAGTGGGATGAGAAACCACGCATCCTGGTGCTGGCTTGTGAGAATGACGCCTATCCGGCGCTCGATCAAGCCGCCCAGGCGGGTGTGGAGATCAATCCCTGGGCCCGGGTGATCCCCATTCGCTGTTTGGGTTCTGTGAGCCTGTCTTGGGTGACCGATGCACTGAACAACGGCTTTGACGGGATTGTCATGATGGGCTGTCGTCGTGATGATGACTACCAGTGCCACTTTGTACGCGGTTCGGCCATTGCGGCAGAACGCATGAATAAAGTGGGTGACACCCTCGATACGCTGAACCTGGAACCGGAGCGTGTGATCCTGCACGAGGTTGCCATCACCGATGTTGAACGTGCGCCTCAGCTGATCAACGACATGGCTGAGACCGTGGAGAAGATCGGCCTGAGCCCATTCAAGTTCTGATAAATGGCACTACGGGGCCTGATGACACAGGCCCCGCAGCTGATTGACGGCCTGAACAACTTTACTTTTTGTAGGGTGGCCCTGGCCAACCGCCCTAAGCACCCTACAAAGGGGAGTAAAAATGAGTGATTTAAACACCGCAATGATTGAGAAATACCGCAGCAGCTTCCTCAAGGAAGTTGAGGCGAATGTGGAGGAGGGCGAATGGGTCAAGATGTGCATGCAGTGCGGCGTGTGCTCCGGCTCCTGCCCACTCGGTAAGCACTGGGATCACCCACCTCAGGAGATCTTCATGATGATCCGTGCCGGCAAGCGTGAAGACGTCCTGAGCTCTGACTCGATGTGGATGTGTACCTCCTGCTACAACTGTATCTCACGCTGCCCACGCGGCCTGCCGATTACCCACATCATGCATGGCCTAGCGGTCTACTCCAAACGCCTCGGCCTGACCCCTCAGAAGCAGCCTACCGCTGAGTTTTCACAAATCTTCTGGGATAACCTGATGAAGAAGGGTCGTGTCAACGAGCTGAAGCTGGGTCTCTCCATGTATTTCAAAGACGGCTTTGGACAGGGCATCAAGAATGCCATGGCCAACCAGAAGCTTGGCCAGAATATGATGAAGGCCAAACGCATGAACGCCATGGAGTTCTTTGGTGGACACAGCGTCAAGGATCTCTCCGGCTTTCAAAAGATCATCAAGAAAGCCCAAGAGATCGAAGAAGGCAACATCAAGGACTTCAAGTGAGGACAGACCGACATGGCTAAGATAGAACTTTCATTCTACCCGGGTTGCTCCTCACAGAAAGGCGCAACCTCTTCAAACTACCTCGTCTCTGCACAGACCATGTGCGAAGAGCTGGATATTCAGCTCAATGAGATCCCGGACTGGAACTGCTGTGGCGCTTCCATCGGTTACGGCGGCGGCGGTGAGCTGCCTCGTCTGACCCTGTCAGCACGCAATATCGCCCTCTCCGAGGAACACAACAGCGGACAGGAGATCGTCGCCACCTGCGCAGCCTGCTGGCTCTCCACACGCGAAGCGAAAGAGCGTCTGCACGAAGACGAGCAGATGTTCAAAGATGCCAACGCCGCACTCTCCGAGGCTGGTCTCAAGTACAAAGGTGAGTCCAACGTTCGCCACATGGTCGAAGTGCTGGTTGAAGACATCGGATTCGATGGCATCAAAGCGAAGGTCAAGAAACCCCTCGAGGGCCTTAAAATTGCGGGCTATGTAGGCTGCCAGACCAACCGCCCCTTCGGCATCGCCGGTGAGTCCTTCGAAAACCCGCAATACCTGGACAAGATCGTGGAGAGCGTCGGCGCCGATTCGATTCCCACCTACGAGAAAAAGGTCCAGTGCTGCGGTGGCGCCCTCGCCTTCTCCGAGCCGGAGAAGTCCCAGGAGATGATCAAGGGCATCATCGAGGCGGCCTACGACAATGGTGCTGACATGATTGTCACCCCCTGCCCCCTGTGTCAGGCCAACGTGGAGATCTATCAGGACAACATCAATGAGACCTACGGCACCAAGTTCAACATGCCTGTCGTCTACTACTCCACATTGATGAGTGTCGCCTTTGGTCGCAGTGCTACAGATGCCGCGCTGAACGGTCAGGTCATCCCGGCCAAGAAACTGGAGGAGATTGCCAACAAATAATAAGGCGATCCATCTTCGGTCTTGAAAGACCGCTTTTGCGGGCTTTTTTTATGTCCTGAAGCTTGATCTATCAATTTGATCCAGAATCAATGCTGAGGTATTCCTGGAGGGCCAGCTCCTGCTCTTTTTGTCATGTACAATGATCTATAATTGTACAAACTTGCCAATTTCTGACACGTAAACCGTGGTCTGTCCCGAATGGCACTAAGTTAAGCCTGCTTTGCATGGTATCGGCTTCGGTGTGGAATTTCGATCATTTCATGTCGTGGTGCGCTTAAAAGGGCGTAGGGTTTCGGTCTTCGTTTGAGACATCGTGGCTCTCGTCTACCCGGTCTCGGCGTTATCACGTTGGCGGCGATGGCTTGGATGAGTGATGCCGTCAAGCGGCGACGTTCTTGGTCATTCATATCCATTCGATTGAACAAAGGCTCCCATTGCCGCAGGGCTTGCATCGAGGCTTTGAAACTGATCTGTCTGGATGCGTGCATAACCTCCTTGGCTGCATCGAATATCAGTATCCGGATCGCATTGTAGGCGATCAGGTGCATGAGGATTTCTTTGTTTACCATAGCCGGTGTACGGCAGCGCAAGATATCCATACCCATCGTTGTCTTGATATCACGAAAGAAGAGTTCGACATCCCAACGTTGGTAATACAGATCGGCGAGTTCAGCGCTACCGTAGGTTGAGTCGTCCGTCAATGTCGTGACGAGATAAAATGTCTTTATACGAAAACCCGGGGCATCAACAGTGACCTTGATTTGCCGCAGTGTCAGCTGTTCAGGCAGTGCCTGCCATGTCTCTTTGCTGTAACTTAATGCCTTGTTCCAAGCAGGTTTCGGCCACTGGATTAGCAAGTCGTCAGGTCCCAAAACCTTGATAGCAGATGTGGTTTCGACTGGGGTGCGGCGCGCCAGTGTGAGAATCGAATCGCCCCCAGCTTGTTGCAATTTCCAGACGTCATAGTAACTACAAAAGCCCTTATCGCCGAGGAAGATATCACCGGATTGGAAGGTCTCCGATTGCTGACGGAGTAACGGCAGTTCTTGCTGCTTCCGGCTTCCAACGCGATAGCTCAGCAAAGCCCCCGTTTGTAGGCAGAAGCAGGCACAGATCCGTGCCTGAGGAAAGCCACAGCCGGGCTTTTGATTGGCTTGTTGGGGCCAGAGTGCCTGATTGGCTGGTGTATCCGGCATACTCACTCCGGTACCGTCCACAACAACGACTCTACGATTCATCCACCCTTGATTGCGTCCACGTTGCTGGAGGCTGTCAGCAGTATGACCGAGGACTGTTTCAAGACAATCTTGCTCCAGCTTGTTACGGGCTTGACAGTACGCAGATGTGGACGTTGGAGGTGTCGGCATGGAGCGGGCAGCAGCAAAAGCCTGAATCCTACGAACCACTTCCGCCATCAGCATCCAACACTTGTGAGAAAAAAGCCCAAAAGGTATTAGCCTTGCTGTACAAACGACGGCGACTGAACGGGCCATTGGTACCTAAGTCGAATACTGCGGATGGCAAAATATTAGAGAATAGATCACCCAGTTGGCTGAGTGAATGGCGTCGAATGCGTGCTCTTTCCTCAGCCAGTTTCTGGCTCGATGAACGTGGTCTGCGGCGTAGTGTGGGAAGGTGGAATCCGGGTAGCAATAAGGCCATGTTTTTCATGCACAATTATGTCATCCTGAGTATCAGGGATGCACCTAATAATACGATGCAAAGCAGACTTAATTTAGTGCCATTCTGGTCTGTCCCCGATTATTTCGGTTTTGGCTGCGTTGCATCAATTCCTGTGGAGACGGTAAACTCCTACCGGAAGAGTAGACAAGAGATCACCTGCAAAACTTGACTGGATATCAGATAACTCGTGATGGGGTAATCCCCCCAAAAAATAACGGGGTTCAAAAGTAGAATTTTCCATTTATTATTACGAAAATGAGAATCTACAATGAAGAAGTCCCGC